>NZ_JAGXKC010000041.1:0-30803 GCF_019091045.1 Stenotrophomonas sp. GbtcB23
CCCTCGCTGTTGGTGGCTATAGGTTGCCACCATGGCGCCCAGACGCCTCGGCGAGGGGCGAGTCCATCCAATTACCGGTCCTGCTGCTGTTGCCTCGGGGTCGCGGCAGTATCGACCCGCACTACCACCGACATGCCTGGACGCAGGCGCGGCGCCAGCTCTTGGTCCGGGTCGATCGCGATCCGCACCGGCAGACGCTGCACGACCTTGGTGAAGTTGCCGCTGGCGTTGTCCGGGCGCAACACGCTGAATTCCGAACCCGTGGCCGGCGCGATCTGCTCGATGTGGCCGCTCAACCGTTCCCCGTCGAAGGCATCCACCGCGAAAGTGGCCGGTTGGCCGATGCGCATCTTCCAGGTCTGGCCTTCCTTGAAATTGGCCACCACCCACAGCGTGTCCGGCACCAGGAACAGCAGCTGCGAACCGGCGGTGACGTACTGGCCCAGGCGCACCGACGCTTCACTGACCTGTCCGTCGCGCGGGGCGTGGATGACCGTGTTGGCCAGATCGATCCGCGCGAGCTCGAGCTGCGCCTTGGCCGTTTCCACGCCGGCTTCCAGGCCTTTGCGCGCTACCTGGGTGGAGGTCAGTGTCTCTTCGGCAATGCGGATCTGCGCCTGCGACTGCTGCACCGAGGATTGCGCGGCCTGCGCGCTGGTGCGGAACTTGTCGCGGTCGTTCAGCGCCACCAGCTGCTGGTCGGCCAGTTCTTCATAGCGCTTGAGTTCGGTGCGCGAGCGGGCGAGTTCCGATTGGCCGGCCGACAGTGCCGCCTGGGCCGCGCCGATCTGCGCGCGGTTCTGTGCCTGCGCCTGGTCGGAGTTGGCCAAGGCGGCCACCGCGCTGTCCAGGTTCGCCTGCGCCTGCGCCACCTTTTCCTTGTAGATGCGGTCATCGATGCGCAGCAGCGGTTCACCCTGCCTGACGTGCTGGAAGTCCTTCACCAGCACGTCGGTGACATAGCCGTTGACCTGCGGCGCCAGCACGGTGATCTGGCCGCGCACATAGGCGTTGTCGGTGCTTACCCAGCTGCTGTTGAATGGCCACAATGACCAGGCGCGCAGGATCAGCGCGATGCCGATCAACGCCACCACGATCATCACCGCTACGCTGCCCCGGCTGGGCTTGAGGTACTTCGGTGCACTGCTTGGCGCTGCGGCGGCGGCCGGCGCAGCCGGTGCGGTTACCGGTGCGGCATCGGTGGGTACCGGCGGGTTGACCTCATCAGGATTGTCATCGCGCGGAGGCGTCGTGGACATGGAAGGACCTATTGCAGGGAAACGGGGTGGGGATGGCGTTTGCGCCACTGCTTGAGCACGGCGGTGCGCAACGACAACAACAGCAGCCAGCCCAAGAAGATCAAGGCAACCCGGCCACTCAACGAGAACACGTCATTGAAGCCGCGCACGTTGGCCTCACGCCGGGTGATCTGTGCCAGCTGCGCGGTGCCCTGGGCACTGCGCTGCACCGGATCGGTGAGCAGCGGCGCATAGATCTGCTGCTGCAGTTTCAGGCGCTGGGCGACCACGCCATCGCTGGGGTCGAGCTGGCTGACAAAGGCGGTGGAATAGACCTGCTCACGATGCAACTGGAACGTGCCCAGCACCGCCGAACCGGCCAGCCCGCCCAGGGTCTGGGTGATCGACAGCGTGACCAGGAACGTGATCATGTGGTCGGTGCCCTGTTTCAGCGCCTGGGTGATACCCATCATGATCAAGGGGCCCATGAACATGCCCGCGCCCATCGAGGCCAGGAACTGGCTGAGGAAGAAATCGTGCGGGCGGTCCTGGCTGGTGCGGCTCTGGTCCAGCAGCGCGGCGGTGCCCAGCAGCAGGATCGCCATCAGCAGCTGCGCGACGATGCGTTTGGGCCCGAAGGTCAGCGAGCTGGTGGCAATGCCGGTAATCACCCCGGCCAGGATCACCACGAACAGTGGCCGCATCTGGTCCGGGCCCATGCCCAGCTGGCGCATCAGGCCGATCACCCCATAGGACTGCTCGGTGGTGAGGAAGCGGATCAGGAAGGCGCCGAAGATGAAGTGCAGGGTTGCCGGGCTGGCCAGCCAGCGGGTCTGCAGCAGCGGGTTGCGCCGGTAGTGTTCCACCACCACGCCGGTGGTGCCCAGCGCGACTGAGGCGACCAGTGCCCAGGCCAGCCACGGCGTGTCGAACCACCAGCGCAGGTAGCCTTGGGCCAGCACCACGACCAGCAGCGCCACCGCCGGTGCGAACAGCGCGAAGCTGAGGAAATCCATCGGCTCGAACACCTTGATCTGCGCACCGGGCGGCAGCTTCAGCATCACCACCGCGGCGAATGCGCACAGCGCCAGGCCGGCTTCGAACAGGTACAGGTTGTGCCACTGGCCGGTATCCACCAGGCCCGGCGACACCAGCCAGGCGATCGGCAACGCCATCTGCGAAATGCCTACGCCGATCACCAGCAGGTTGCCGGTATAGCGTCGCGGCAGCGACTGCAGCATGTACAGCGTGCCCAGCGTGCTGCACGCCGCGCCGGCAAAACCGCTGGCCGCGCGCATCATCAAGGTGGTTTCAAAACTGCCCACGAACAGGTGCAGCACTGCCAGCGCGGCATACAGCCCCAGGCCGATCTCGGCGAACAGGCGGATGCCGTACTGCTGGCGGAACTTGAAGGCCAGCAGGTTGGCAGTGACATTGACCATCGCATAGGCGGCCACCAGCCAGCTTCCCTGGGTCGGGGTCAGCCCGAGCTGGCCCTGCAGGAACGGCAGGTTGGCGGTGACCAGCGCGTTGCCCAGCCCGCCGGTGATGCCCACCAGCAGCGCGACCAGCGCATAGGCGACACGGCGGTGCGGGGGATGCCACGGCATCGACGCCGAGCCGGGCAGGGTCGGCTTTTCGTGTTCCTCCCAATCGGGAATGGGCTTGAGGTACTCGGGCATCAGCGACTCCCGTCGACCTGTCCGCCCAGCCCTCCGCGCAGCAGTTGCAGAGCGCGCCCGGCCAGCCGCGCGCGCTCCTCGCGGGTCTTGCCGCGCAGTGCGGCACCCAGCATGCTGGAAATCAGAGAAATATCGGCCGCCTGCAGGTCCGGGCGGCACAGGCCGGCATCGATCGCGCGCTGGATGGGCGCCTTGAGCAGGGCGTGCACGGTCTGCCGCGCCGCCTTGATCGTGGGTTCGTCCGGGTCCACTGCGCGCCAGTAGTCGGCCAGCGCGGGCGACTGCACGATGCGCGAGGCCATGCCCTGCAGCACCTCGAACAAGGCATCGTCGCGATCGCCCAGGGTTTCCACCTGGCGCGCGATGCGGGCCACGGTGCGGTCCAGCAGTGCTTCGATCAACGCGGTGCGGTCGGGGAAGTTGCGGTACAGGGTGGCGCGGCCGACCTGGGCCTTTTCGACCACCAGGTCCAGCGGTGCGGTCACGCCATGCTGGCCGAACACGCTGTCGGCGGCATCGAGGATCAGGGCGCGGCGGGCAGCCGCATCGGCACGTTGACTTTGCATGGGCTATTTTCGGACAGGAATGTCCGCAATGGAAGCCGGGCAGGCGATGCCGGTATGAGGCCGCTCTGCTTGGTCAACGAGGCGTGAAGTCAGCGCGCCGCCAAAAAAACGGGGGCCCAGAGGCCCCCGAAGGTCAAACAGTGACCCCAGCGGGGATCAGAAGTACGCGCGGATGCCGAATGCCACGCCACGGCCGGGCAGCGGCGAGTAATCGCGCAGCAGCGAGGTGTGCGCACGCGCCTCGCGGTTGGTCAGGTTGTTGCCGTCCAGGAACACCTCGTAGCTGTTGCTGTCCGAGCGGTCCCAGCGGTAGGCGAAGTGCGCGTCCACCAGGGTGTAGCCCGCGCTCTCGGCTTCGTTCTGCGCGGTGTCCTTCTGGCTGCTGTAACGCACTGCACCCACCGAGGCGCGCCAGCCATCACGCGACCAGCGCAGGTCGGCGCCGACCCGTGCCGGGGAGATGCGCGGCAGGTAGCCGCTGTTGGCCAGGTCCACGGTGTAGTTGTGGTCGTGGTCACCGTGCGGCACGGCGATGTCGACACTGCGGCTGCCGCTGCCATCCAGTTCGGCCTTGACGTAGTCACCGAACACGCGCAGGTCCCAGTCGCCGCTGTTGCCTTCGAACAGGTGCACCAGGGCTTCGGCCTCGGCGCCCTTGAAGGTAGCGTCCTGCTGGGTCCACAGGCGCACCGGCAGGCTTTCGACCACGCCGGTGTCGGCCAGGTAGATGAAGTCCTTGAACTTCGTCTGGTAGATCGACGCGGAGAAATCGAGGCGGTCGCTGTGGGTGTGGATGCCGAGCTCCACGCGCTGGCCGCGTTCGGTCTTCAGGTTGGCATCGCCGATTTCCAGCGAACGGGTGGCGATGTGCGCGCCGGCGGCGTACAGCTCTTCGTTGGTCGGCGCGCGCTCGGATCCGTCCACGCCAAAGCGCAGGTCCACCGCGTCGTTGAGCTTCCAGATACCGGCCGCCGAGAGGTTGGTGGCATCGAAGGTGCGCGCGCGGTAGTCGCCGGTCGGGTCCAGCTTGACCTGGTCGTGGCGGCCGCCCAGTTCCAGCTTGAACGGGCCGAACTGCTTTTCCTGCAGCACGAACAGACCCACGTTGCGGGTGCCGGTGTCCGGCACGAAGGCTTCTTCGCCCTTGGCGCCGAAATCGCTGTTGCCGAACTGCAGCCCGAACGCGCCGTCCCAGCCGCCGATCTGCTGCTGCACGGCTTCCAGGCGGGCTTCGACGCCGCGGTTGGTGAAGCGGGTGGACGGCGTGCCAGCTTCCAGCTCGACGTGTTCGTAGTCGGTGTAGGCGGTGCGCAGGTTGATGTTCTTCAGGAACGACACGGGGTTGTAGATGCCGCCCTTGGCTTCGAAGCGGTTCTGCACCATGTCGATGCGCACGTCGTGCTCGTCGCCTTCTTCTTCCTCGTCGCCATGGTCGTGGTCATGATCATGGTCGTCGTCGGCATGCACGTGGGCGCCGTTGGGAATGCCGTAGTTGGTGCGGTAGGTGCTGGCCGAGGCGCCGAAATAGCCGCCTTCGCCGAGCCAGGTGGCGCCGACGCCGCCGGCGCGGGTGCGGATGGAGCTGTTGTCGAGCGTGCCGCGGCGCGGTTCGTCGGTGTCGCCCTCTTCGTGGTCGTGGCCGCTGTGGTCTTCCAGGCCGTCGATTACCGCGTAGCCGGGAATGCGGTAGTCATCGCCGTTGCGGACCAGGCCATCGACATGCAGCACCCAGTTGCCGTTCACGCCATCGAGCCGGAACATGCCGCTGCGTTCGTCGTTGACCGAGTTGCCGCGCACTTCGGCGCGGCCGCTGAGCGGACGGTCGGGCAGGTCGCGGGCGATGCGGCCATCCACCACGTTGACTGCGCCGCCAATGGCGCCACTGCCGAACAGCAGGGTGGCCGGGCCCTTGAGCACTTCGATCTGGTCGGCCAGGAATGGTTCGATGCTGGTGGCGTGGTCGGCGCTGACGGTGGAGGCATCCATGTTGCCCATGCCGTTGGACAACACGGCCACGCGCGGGCCTTCCTGGCCACGGATGATCGGGCGGCCGACGCCGGGGCCGAAGAAGGTGCTCTGCACGCCGGGTAGCTTGGCCACGGTGTCGCCGAGGGTGCCGGCCTTCTGTTCGTCCAGGCGCTCGCCGGCGAGCACGTCCACGGGGCGCGCCAGCGATTCGGCATCGCCCTGCAGCGGGCTGGCGGTGACCTTCACTGCGGACAGTTCGGTCAGGTGGTGGTCACGCTCGGCGGTATCGTCGGCGGCGAGGGCCAGGGTGGGGAGCAGCGCAACGGCAAGCGCCAGGGACAGGGCGTGCGGCGTGAGGGAGCGGGAAGAGCGCATGGGCAAGGGGTCCGTCGGTCAAATTGTTACAATGTATCAATGGTGGGGCGCGCCAATCCCGTCAAATCGGGAGGGTGGAACCGGGTGCGGCAGGGGGAGGGAGTGCGCGTCGGGATTGATGTTATATTATTCCATAACGCTTCGCCGACCCTGCTGGAAGTCATGCCCCTGTTCCCCCGCCTCCGTCATCTGTTGGATCGCTTTGGTGCCACCGGCTCGCTGCTGTGTGCGGTGCACTGCGCCGTGCTGCCTGTTCTGCTGGCGGCGGCGCCCTCATTGGGGTTGTCGGTGTGGCTGGGCGACGGGGTGGAACTGGCGTTGGTCAGCTTCGTGACCCTGCTGGGGCTGTTCAGCCTGGTGTGGGGCTATCGCCGCCACGGGGCGCTGCGCGCGCTGGCCTTCCTGGTGCCGGGCCTGACTGCGCTGTGGGCGGGGCTGCTGTACGGGCCGCTGCACCATTCGGCGGTGCCGCATGCGGTGGTGATGACGCTGGGCGGGGTGCTGGTGGGTGTTGCGCACCTGGTCAACCTTCGCCTGAACCACGGGCACGTCCATGATGCGAGCTGTGCGCACTGAGGTGCTGTGGTAGGCTTTCCGATCGTGCGCGGGGGCGTCTGCAAGGACGGGCCCGCCGAACCCGTGTCAGCACGGGGTAATCAGATTTCAGACTAAGGAGTTGACGACATGGGTAAGGGTGACCGCAAGACCGCCAAGGGCAAGCGCTACAACGCCAGCTACGGCAATTCGCGTTCGCACGCGGTGAGCAAGGTGGCCGTGGGCGCAGCTGCGCCGGTCGCCAAGAAGACCGTGGCCAAGGCCCCGGCAAAGAAGGCAGTGGCCAAGAAGGCTGTTGCCAAGGCCGGCTGATCGCTCAGCCAGGTCCGACGAAGAAACGCGGCGCTTGCGCCGCGTTTTTTTTGGTTTCGAGCAATGTGATTGCGGACAACCCGATAGTGCCGGGCCCTGCCCGGCAGCTTCATGCAATTTGGCGAACAGCCGGTGGGCCTTGCGTGGCCTGAGCTGGGCCGGCGGGTGCGGGTTTGCGGGACACGCCGTAAACCCATCCATGGGGGCTTGGCAAAAACATCCATGTTTTTGACAGTCCCGCAAACCCGCCCCCGCCGACCCTCGACGGTGTGTTGGTGGCCACGGAAGATCAACGGCGGTGTCGATCATCTTCATGCGTTACCGGCCGCGGTGGCGCTGCATGCCGTCGTTCGGGAACCGACGCTACCGGACGAGGTTGATTCAGCGTACCCAGCCGGGTACCCGGCCCCACGTTCATTCGGCGTACCCGCTGCGTAGGGACACGCCATGCGTGTCTGATTTTCGTATCCGCACGCGACCATCTGTCGGGGAGGCCGGCGGGCAGCTCCTGTAGGGACTGTCAAAAACATGGATGTTTTTGCCAAGCCCCCAAGGATGGGTTTACGGCGTGTCCCGTAAGGGGCTGCCCGTCGGCCTCCCCAGCACGGAAAAACTGAAACGCTGCGATTCGCGCCAACCCATCAGCAATTAAAATCACTTCAACGCAGGAACCAGCGTCTCGGGATTGCCATCGTTCGGGGCGGCCGGAATGCCCAGCAGACGTGTCATCAACGGGTAGAGGTCTACGTTGTCGAAGCCGGGCAGGGTGGCGCCCTGTTTGAACGATGGACCGCGGGCGATGAAGATCGCGCGCATCGAGGGCAGGGCGTTGTCGTAGCCGTGCGAACCACGGTCGCCGGGTTTGCGCTCGGCCAGGCGCTCACGGGTCAGGGCGTTCCAGCCTTCGTGCATCTGGCAGATGATCGGCGGGATGCGCGGATTGGAGCCGTACTCCCAGCGCGCCGGCAGCGTCTGCCGCGTCCAGCAGTCGTAGTTCGCGTGCGCGCCCAGCAGGATCGCCTCGGCCGCCGCTTGTTTTCCAGGCAGCGGGGCGAAGCCGATCGACTGGCCCGTCGACACGTTGCTGGCGATGGCGGGGTCGACCATGTCTTCCACCGCGATGGTCTGGCCATCGGGTACCTGCGCCATGCCGTGGTCCGAGACCACGATCAGGTTGGTGCTGTCATCCAGGCCGCGTGCCGCAAGGCCGTCGAGCAGGCGACCGATGGCCGTGTCCACCTGGACGATGGCGGCGGCGTACTCGGGGGAATCCGGACCGTAATGGTGGCCGGCCTTGTCGACCTGCTCCATGTACAGGGTGACCAGCCGCGGCGCATCCGGGCCGTCATCGCCGACCCATCGCAACACGTCATCGACGCGGTCGGCGAGGGGCACATCGGGGCTGTATACCCGCCACTGGCTAGGCCGCACGCCCTGGATGGCCGCCTCGCTGCCTGGCCACGACCAGGTGGCGCTGCGCAGGCCAGCCTTCTCCGCGCCGACCCAGATCGGCTCGCCACCCCACCAGCGCGAATCGGTCACCGCCTCCGGCAGGTTGACCTGGAACCGACCCAGCGCCTCTTCCTGCATGCTGTTGTGGATGATTCCGTGGTGGTTCGGGCGCAGCCCGGTGACCAGCGTGTAGTGGTTGGGGAAGGTGAGCGACGGGTACGACGGCGTCATCCAGCGGGCGCGTACGCCGTCGTGCGCGATGCGCGACAGGTTCGGCGTGATGCCACGGTCGAGCATGTCCGCACGCAGGCCGTCGATCGAGACCAGCAGCAGTTTCGGCGTAGTGGCCGCCAGCGCGGCGGCGCCGGCGACAGCCGCTGTTGGCGGCGTGGGCGTGGGCGGGGCGCTGGTACAGCTGGTCAGCGCGAGGGCGGCGGCAAGCGCCAGCGAAAGGCGGACGGAAATCATCCGCCCATGATAGTTCGCCGCAGTGACGCGGCGAAGACAACCGATGGCACGGTCAGGCGAACAGCGGCTGCGTGCGCGATTCGAGTTCGAGCAATGCGGCCTTGGTTTCCAGGCCGCCACCGAACCCGGTAAGTGCGCCGCTGCTGCCGATCACGCGGTGGCAGGGCAGCACGATGGGCAGTGGGTTGCGTCCGTTGGCTGCGCCCACCGCGCGGCTGGCCGTGGGCTGGCCGATGTGGCGTGCCAGCTGCACGTAGCTCCAGGTTTCGCCGAACGGAATGTCGGCCAGCGCCTTCCATACGCGCAGCTGGAACCCGGTGCCGTGCGGGGCCAGGGGCAGTTCGAAGCCGCTGCGTTCGCCGCGCAGATACTGCAGCAGCTGGGTGCGCGCTTCGCGCAGCGCATGCGCATCGCGCTGCCACTGTGCGCGGCCCTTGGCGTCGTAGCGGTTGTTTTCGAACAGGATGTGGTGGATGCCCTGGCTGTCGCCGGCGACGGTCAGTGCGCCGATGGGGCTGTCGAAGGTGTCGTAGAGCAGGTTCATGCGGTTACTCCGAAGCGGACGTGGCCAGGTGCCACAGGTGCAGCACGGCGTACGCACGCCAGGGCCGCCAGGCCTGCGAACGGGCCTCGGTGGCACGCTCGGTCAGGCGGGTATCGCCGCCCAGCACCTGCTGCAGCACCAGGTCGCCGGCGGGGAAGGCATCGGGCAGCGCCAAGGCGCGCAGCGCGATGTAGTGCGCGGTCCACGGCCCGATCCCCGGCAGCGCCACGCAGCGTTCGATGAAGGTGTCCAGGCGCTGGCCGGCATGGAAATCCAGCCTGCCGTCGGCGACGGCGGCGGCCACCGCGCGCACGGTGGCGGCTCGGCTACGCGGCAGGCCGATGCCTTCCAGCGGCGCGTCGGCCAGCTGCTGCGGCGTGGGGAACTGGCGGTCCAGGCCCTCGGGCATGTCGTCCAGCGCGGTGCCGAAGCGGTCTACCACGCGCCGCGCCAGGGTAATGGCCGCCGCCACGCTGACCTGCTGGCCCAGCACGGCGCGCACCGCCACTTCGAAGCCATCCCAACCGCCGGGTACGCGCAGCCCGGGACGTGCGGCGATACCGCGCGCAAGCAGCGGATCCTGGCCGAGCGTGGCGTGCACGATGCGCAGGTCCGCGTCCAGGTCGAAGATGCGCCGCACCCGGCGCACGATGCCGGGGATCGCGCGCGGATCGACCTGGCCCAGCTGCAGCAGCAGCTCGGGCCGGCGCGGGTCGGCGGTGACCCGGATCACCGAGGGGCGTTCGGCCGGGCCGATCACGCGCTGGTAGCTGGTGTCGTCGATCTGCTCGATGCCGGGAATGCAGCGGCGGCGCAGGAAGCCCAGCATTGCGGCAAAATCCAGCGGCGGCCGGTAGCCCAGGCGCAGGGTCAGCGCGCCGTCGGCCAGCACGCCGCGCTGGCGCCGGATCGCGGTGGGCGGCATGCCGCAGCCTTCCACGAACGCGGCGTTGAACCGGCGCAGGCTGTTGTAGCCGGCGGCCATGGCCACGTCGGTGACCGGCAACGCGGTTTCGGTCAGCAGCTGCTTTGCCAGCAGCAGCCGGCGGGTAGCGTGGATCTGCGCCGGGGCCGCGCCCAGCCGAGCCACGAACAGCCGCTGCAGCTGGCGCGCGCTCAGGCCGAGCCGGGCGGCCAGGTCGCCCACCGCCGCATCCTGCAGGAAGCCATCGTGGATCAGCGCCAGGGCGCGCTGCAGGGTTTCGTTGCTGAGTGCGTCCTGCGCCTCCGGGGCCAGTTCCGGCCGGCAGCGCAGGCAGGGGCGGAAACCGGCCGCCGCCGCAGCGGCGGCGGTGGGGTAGTAGTCGACATTGACCGGCTTCGGCGCCGGCGCCGGGCAGACCGGACGGCAGTAGATGCCGGTGCTGCGCACGGCAGTGAAGAACACGCCGTCGAAGCGCGCATCGCGGGCCAGACGGGCGCTTTCGCAGGCGGCGTAGTCCAGGGGCAGGGCGGTGTCCATGGAGCTCAGTCTATGCGCCTGGCCGGGGCCCGGCTCGCCGTTTTCGGACAGCAATGCCGGGCACGCCCGGTGCGGTTCAGGGCAGGTTCCCGCGATGCCGGCCGGGCGCACTAGACTGTGCCTTCATGTGCCGTTTTCGGCACGCCCTTTGTCTGGAAGCCGGGTGTCCATGCTGCTCAAGTCGTGCGGGTTGTTGCTGTTGTGCCTGGGGCTGGCCGCCTGCAGCCAGCTGGAGAACCCCGGCAACGTCACCGCCGCCGACAAGGCGGTGCGGGCGCAGACCGCCGACGGCGACCACATGGTGTCATTCAACGCCGCCGATGCACCGCCGGCGCCACCGCCGCCGCCCCGCAAGGGCGAGCAGGGCTGGCCGACGGTAGCGCTGGACAACGGCAAGGCCTGGCTCAGCTGCGACACCGAGTACGCCAACGACGGCGGCGACGGCGCCGCGTTGGAGGCGCTGGACCGGGCGAGCCTGGAAGCGGCCATCGCCCCGTGCGTGGAACGTGGCCTGCTGCGCGTGCGCTACGCGGGCAAGATCAATCCCGGGTTCGCCGAACTGGTGGCGCGGATCGCACTGGTGGCCGACGCCCAGCGCGTCTCGCGGCGCATCCTGGACCTGGATTCCAGCGGTGGCCAGGTCGAAGCGGCGATCGTGGCCGGTGACCGCATCGGCGAATCCAACTGGACCATCTGGGTGCGCGAAGGCTCGGTCTGCCACAGCGCCTGCGTGTTCGTGCTGGCGGCCGGTGACAACCGGCTGGTGTCGGGCAAGGTCGGCATCCACCGCATGATGCGGATCAGTTCCAAGGCGACCTCGCGTGCCGAGCTCAACCTGGAACTCCACGAGGTCTACGACAACGTCAAGGATTACCTGCAGCGCAACGGCGTGGCCGTCGGCGTGGCCGACCTGATGATGACCGTGCCCAACCGCAGCCTGCGCCTGCTCAGCAGCGAGGAGCTGCGCCAGTTCGGCCTGGACGGCACCAATGCGGTGCAGGACGACCTGGAGCGGATCAAGCAGATGCGCAAGTGCGGCGACGATTTCGTGCGTCGCAAGGATGCCTTCCTGGTCGCCTTCGACCAGGAATGCAAGCGCGAAGGCAGCGAGCTGGACGTGATTACCCGCTGCGGGCAGACGCTCAAGCAGCGCTTCGGCTTCCCGGATGTGACCTGCCCGGACGAAAGCCCGCTGTCGGAAAACGATGTGTCCACGCTGTTGCCCACCGGCGGGAAGCCGCGTGATGCGGTGGCCGAACGCACCGCCAGCGACGCCGATCAGCCCCCCGCCGAGGCAGCCGAACGCAACTGACGGCCTGCTCACGGCATTCCCGTAGACTCCAATGCAGTCCACTGCTGCCTACGGTGTCCCGATGCGCGTTCCGCTGCTGCTGTCGCTCCTGCTTCCCGCCGTTGCCCTGGCCCAGACCCCGCCGCCGGCCACCCCGGCCCCGGCGCCCGCACGCCCCGCACCGGTCGCCCCGGCCGCACCGGCACGCCCGGCCTTGACCCCGCAGCAGCAGGCGCAGGTGCAGAAGCAGGACCAGGAAATGGCCGCGGCCGGCTTGAAGGTGGCGACCCTGGTTGACACGGGTCGCGCTGCCGAGGCCTGGAAAGGTGCTTCCGAAGTGGCCCGCAAGTCCGTCACCGAACAGGCCTTCGTGGCCCAGCTCGACGGCGACCGCAAGCGCCTCGGCGCACTGCTCTCGCGCGGGCAGCCCGTGGTGACCCGGGTCAAGTACAAGGCCGGCGCGACCGTGCCGGAGGGCCTCTATATCAACGTCAGTTTCCCCACGAAGTTCGCCAACAACGCCCAGCCGGTCCGCGAGCTGGTGTCGTTCCGTTTCGATGAAGACAAGGTCTGGCGCCTGGCCGGCTACAGCGTCCGCGCTGCCGCGCCCTGACCGCAGGAGAAATGCATGGGTATCGAGATCCAGATGCTGGGTTGGGCCATCGTGCTGGGCCTGGTGCAGGTGATGATCGCCGCAGGCGCGGTCACCCGCGAACGCGGCTTGGCCTGGAATGCCTCGGCCCGCGACGGCGTCGCGCCGCCGCCGGGGCCGCTGGCGGCACGCCTGCAGCGGGCGCAGGCCAACTTCCTGGAAACCTTCCCGTTCTTCGCCGCCGCCGTGCTGGCGGTGGTACTCACCCAGCGCCAGGACAGCACCACCGCGCTGGCGGTGCAGCTGTATTTCTGGGCGCGGCTGGTCTACGTGCCGCTGTATGCCGCCGGCATTCCCTACGTGCGCAGCCTGGTCTGGGTGGTCTCGATGCTGGGCATCGTGCTGTTGCTGTGGCGCCTGCTGCACGGGCTGGCGTGAACCGGCGCCGACGCGGCTGATCCAGATCAAGGGCGTGCCTGCCCGCGAGCGGTAAGCTCGGCCGTGGACACGCAACGGAAACGGATCATGCAGGACGATCGCGGAGTGCAGGCAGTGGATGTGCTGGTGGTGGGCGCTGGGCCGGCGGGGCTGTGTTTCGCCCGCGCGCTGGCCGGCAGCGGCCTGCGGGTGGCGGTGCTGGAGCAGCAGCCGCGCGCGGCGCTGGCCGAGGCCGCCTTCGACGGGCGCGAGATCGCGCTCACCCATGCCTCGCGGCACATCCTGGAGCAGCTGGGCCTGTGGCAGCGGCTGGACGCCGCTGAAATTTCGCCGTTGCGCGACGCCAAGGTCATGGATGGGGGTTCACCGTTCGCGTTGACCTTCGCTGCGCGCGACGCGCACGGCAGCGACCTGGGCTGGCTGGTGCCCAATCACCTGATCCGCCGCGCGGCATGGGACAGCGTGCAGGGCCAGGCCGACCTGGAGATCCTCGACCAGTGCAGCGTGCGCGGCATCGTGCCCGGTGCGCGCCACAGCGAGGTGACCCTTGCCGATGGGCGCCAGCTGCAGGCGCGGCTGGTCGTGGCGGCCGACAGCCGGTTCTCGTCCACCCGGCGCATGCTGGGCATCGGCGCGCGCATGCGCGATTTCGGCAGATCGATGCTGGTCTGCCGGATGCAGGTCGAGGTGCCGCACCAGCACACTGCGTGGGAGTGGTTCGGCTATGGCCGCACCATGGCGCTGCTGCCGCTCAACGGCGACCAGGCCTCGGCGGTGATCACTCTGCCACCGCGTGAAATCGAAACGCTGCTGGCGCAGGACGCGGCGACCTTCGGAGGCAGCATCAGTGCATGTTTCGAACACCGGCTGGGCGCGATGACGCCGGTGGCGCGGCCCCATGCGTACCCGCTGGTGGGGGTCTACGCCACCGCGTTCGTGGGCGCGCGCTGCGCGCTGATCGGCGATGCCGCGGTGGGCATGCACCCGGTCACCGCGCACGGTTTCAACCTGGGCCTGCAGAGCCAGGACCGGTTGGCCGCGATCCTGCGCCGGGCGGCCGGGCGGGGTACCGATATCGCCGCTCCGGCCGGTCTGGCCGCCTACGAGCGGGGGCACCGGCTGGCGTCACGGCCGCTGTACGAGGCGACCAATGCGATCGCCGCGCTCTATACCGATGACCGCCTGCCGGCGCGGGTGCTGCGTCGGGCGGGGCTGCGGCTGGCCCACGGGGTGGCGCCGTTCCGGCAGCTGATTGCCGCGCACCTCACCGGCAGGTGACGACCGACGGTGCACACTGGTAGGTGAAGACCGTTGGTCGTCACACGGGATCAGGGGGCGTCGCTGTCGGCGATGACGTTGATCACGGTGTCGCCGAACTGGACCTGCTGGCCGCCGCGGATCTTGCAGGCCTTGCGCAGCTCCACTTCGCCGTCAACGAGCACCTGGCCGTCACCGATCACGGTCTTGGCTTCGCCGCCGCTGGTCACCAGGTCGGCCAGCTTGAGCAGCTGCTTCAGTTCCACGTACTCGCTGTCCAGTTCAAATTCGAGGGTCTGCATGGAGCGGGGTATCCTGTGAAGGGGCGCGGAGCGGGGCTGCGCCGAAATCGGGCGCATATTGTGCGCCAGCACGCGGCGTTTACCGCCTCCGTGCTGAAATCTGTACACGTGGTTCAGGATTCATGCGGTATCATCGCGCCCTGAGCGAGTGAATTCTCCTCCGACCGAGCAGCGCCAGGGCACGCGATAGGAAAGGGCGCCCAAAGCGCGGACCATCCCCTTTTTTATGCCACTGCCACGTAAAACGGTAGTGGCTTCGGAGTTCCCCATGTCCCAAGAATCCCCCACGCCGCTGCTGTTCGCAGACCTCGGCCTGTCCGACGCTGTGATGAAGGCCGTTGCCGCCGTCGGCTATGAAACCCCGTCGCCGATCCAGGCCGCCACCATCCCGGCGATGCTGGAAGGCCGCGACGTGCTGGGCCAGGCCCAGACCGGTACCGGCAAGACCGCTGCCTTCGCGCTGCCGGTCCTGTCCAACCTGGATTTCAACCAGACCAAGCCGCAGGTGCTGGTGCTGGCGCCCACCCGTGAACTGGCCATCCAGGTCGCCGAGGCGTTCCAGACCTACTCGTCGGGCATCCCCGGTTTCCGCGTGCTGCCGGTCTACGGCGGCCAGCCGTACGGCCAGCAGCTGCAGGCCCTGCGCCGTGGCGTGCACGTCATCGTGGGCACCCCGGGCCGCGTGATCGATCACCTCGATCGCGGCACCCTGGACCTGTCCGAGCTGAAGACCCTGGTGCTGGACGAAGCCGATGAAATGCTGCGCATGGGCTTCATCGACGACGTCGAAGCCGTGCTGAAGAAGCTGCCGGAAACCCGCCAGGTGGCGCTGTTCTCGGCCACCATGCCGTCGCAGATCCGCCGCATCGCACAGACCTACCTGAAGAACCCGGCCGAAGTCACCATCGTCAGCAAGACCACCACGTCGGCCAACATCCGCCAGCGTTACTGGTGGGTGAGCGGCATGCACAAGCTGGACGCGCTGACCCGCATCCTGGAAGTGGAACCGTTCGACGCGATGATCATCTTCTCGCGCACCAAGGCGGCCACCGAAGAACTGGCGGAAAAGCTGCAGGCCCGTGGCTTGGCCGCTGCCGCCATCAACGGCGACATGCAGCAGGCGCAGCGTGAGCGCACCATCGGCATGCTGAAAGAAGGCAAGCTGGACATCCTGGTGGCCACCGACGTGGCCGCGCGCGGCCTGGACGTGGAGCGCATCAGCCACGTGCTGAACTACGACATCCCGTACGACACCGAAAGCTACGTGCACCGCATCGGCCGTACCGGCCGTGCCGGCCGCACCGGCGATGCGATCCTGTTCGCCACCCCGCGCGAAAAGGGCATGCTGCGTGCGATCGAGCGCGCCACCCGCCAGCCGATCGAAGAGATGCAGCTGCCGAGCGTGGACGCGGTCAACGACACCCGCATCAACAAGTTCATGAGCCGCATCAGCGATGCGCTCGATGCCGGCGGCACCGAGTTCTACCGCGACCTGCTGCAGAAGCTGGAAGGCGAGAAGAACGTGCCGGCGATCGACATCGCCGCCGCGCTGGCCAAGCTGCTGCAGGGCGATTCGCCGTTCCTGCTGACCCCGCCGGTGCGTGGTGCCCGTGAAGAGCGTGCGCCGAACCCGCGTGCCGACCGCAACGACCGTGGCGAGCGCCCGGCGCGTTTCGAACCGCGCTTCGAGCGTGGCCCGCGCCGTGAAGACGACCGCGGCCCGCGTCCGCCGCGTCCGGAAGGCGATTTCGGCGGCAATGACGGTGGTTTCGAACGTGCCCCGCGCCGTGAAATCGCCCCGCGTGGCGAGCCGGAACCCGGCATGGAAACCTTCCGTATCGAAGTGGGCCATGTGCACGGGGTCAAGCCGGGCAACATCGTCGGCGCGATCGCCAATGAAGCCGGGCTGGAAAGCCGCTTCATCGGCCGCATCGACATCCGTGACGACTTCTCGATCCTGGATCTTCCGGCGGAAATGCCGGCCGACCTGCTCAGCCACCTGAAAAAGGTGTGGGTGTCGGGCCAGCAGCTCCAGATGCGCAAGGTCGAGCCGGGTGAAGACACCGCAGGCTCGGGTTCGGCACGCCCGCCGTTCAAGCCGAAGTTCGGCCGCGGCGGCAAGCCGGGCGGTCCGGGTGGTCACCGTGGCCCGGGTGGTCCGGGTGGCAACGACCGTCCGCCGCGTCGTGACGGCTTCAAGCCGCGCGGTCCGCGCAACGGCTGATCGCTCCATATCGCCGCACCCTACAACGCCAGCCTTCGGGCTGGCGTTGTCGTTTCAGCTACCTGACCGATGTGACGGCGAAACTTCGCGCCGTTTCAACAAGGCTGGACCTAGCCTGCAATTACAGGGGACTATGCCAAGCACCCATGGGCGCCGGAGGGATCTGCGATGCTGGGAGGCAGCAGGGATGTGGGCAGTACCGCGGTGCCGCATGTGACGCGGGGTTTGACCCTGCGGTTCGTGCTGCTTACCGGCATGGCGGTCGGGCTGGTGGGGTTGTCGGCGCTGATCCAGGAACTGCAGGGCGCCTCCACCGCCTGGATCGTGGGGCAGAGCCATTGGTCGCGCAGCCAGCAGCATGCCTCCTTCGCGTTGGAGCGATACCTCACCTCGGGCAACCCGGCCGCACTGGCCGAAGCGCGCGCGGCGCTGCAGGTGCCGCTGGGTGACCTGGACGCGCGCCGCGCGCTGGAACAGGACGACGTGGATATCGCGCGGGCGCGGCGCGGCTTCCTGCAGGGCGGCAACCAGCCCGGCGACATCAACCGGCTCATCCTGTCGTTCCGCTACCTGGGGCATCTGGGCTACTTCCGCGATGCGGTGCACCTGTGGCAGCAGACCGACCATGGCCTGGCGCAGCTGCAGGCGATGATGGACAGCGCCGAAGCGATGCACGCCGACGGCCGCGTGGAGCCTGCCATCCGCGAAGCATTGCTGGTCCAGCTGCAGGCGCTGGACCGCAGCCTGCAGGCGCAGGCCCGCGCCTTCTCGCTGGCGCTGCTCAATACGGCTTCCATCGTGCGCATGGTCACGTTGATTGTCGGTGGCCTGTCAGTCCTGCTGATCACCCTGGTTGCCGTGCTGCTGTCACGACGCGTGCGCCATGACCTGATCGACACCGAAAGCCGCTTCCGCGCCGCGTTCTACCAGGCCACGGTGGGCATGCTCAAGCTGGACCACGCCGGGGGCATTGTCGAAGCCAACCAGGCCATGGCCGATATCCTCGGCTATCGCCGCGACGCGCTGCTGGGCATGGAGCTGCCGGAACTGCTGGTCGATGGCGAGCTGGTGCTCGACGAGGCCGGCGACATCGACTGGCCGCGCCAGCTGCGCCCGGGCGAACTGCGCTTCCGGCATGCCGACGGCGGCCTGCTGTGGGGGCGTTGGAGCGGCACCCTGGTGCGCAGCCCCGGCCGTGACGTCTCGGTGTTCGCGATCATTGAAGACGTCTCGCAGAACCACGCGCTGGCCCGCGAGGTCGAGCACCACGCCAGCCACGATCCGCTGACGGGACTGATCAACCGCCGCGAGATCGAACGCCTGCTGGAACTGGCGCTGCTGGATGTGCGCAGCCATGGCGGGACCCACAGCCTGTGCTACCTGGACCTGGACTATTTCAAGCTGGTCAACGATGGCCTTGGCCACGCGGCCGGTGACAAGTTGCTGCGCGGCTTTGCCGACTACCTGGAAGGTGCGGTGCGCGAAGGGGACTGGGTGGGCCGAATGGGCGGTGACGAGTTCGCGATGTTCCTGGCCGACGCCCGCCAGGAAGAAGCCAAGCAGGTGTTGCAGCGGATCGCACGCAACCTGGGCCAGGCCGGATTCCAGCGCGACGACGGGCTGCCGCGGGTCAGCTGCAGCATCGGGGTGGTCGAAATCACCGCGGAGGTGGCGGACGTGAACTGGCTGATGAGCGCGGCCGACAGCGCCTGCTATGCGGCCAAGCAGGCCGGGCGCAACCGCGTGCATTGTTTCAACGAGAACCGGATGGCGCTGGAGGAGCGGCTGCTGGAAGCAGACCGGCTGGCGCATGTGTCCAGCGCGATCGCCGAAAACCGCATGCTGCTGTACGCCCAGCGCATCGAGCAGGTGGGCGACCCGGGCTTCCTGCATTACGAAGTGCTGGTGCGCATGCGCGGTACCGACGGCCAGCTGCAGGGCCCGGGCGATTTCATGCCGGCGGTGGAGCGCTATGGCATGGGCATGGCGCTGGACCGGCACGTGCTGGGGCTGCTGTTCCGCCACCTGCAGCTGTGCCCGGCGCATGTGCAGCGGCTGGGCCTGTGCAATGTGAACGTATCGGCGCAGTCGATCGCCGAGCCGACGTTCCTGGCCTTCGTCTGCGACCTGCTCGAGCGCAACCGCGGGCTGGCGCGCAAGCTGTGTTTCGAGATCACCGAGACCGCGGCGATCAGCAACCTGGACCAGGCGCGCAGCTTCGTCGAAGGGGTCAAGGCGCGGGGCTGCCGGGTGGCACTGGACGACTTCGGTGCCGGTCTGTCCTCGTTCGGCTACCTGCGCCAGCTGCCGGCGGACATGCTCAAGATCGATGGGGTGTTCGTGCGCGACATGGATATCGATCCGGTCAGCCGTGCCACGGTGCGCGCTATCACCGAAATCGGCCGCGAGCTGCACATGAGCGTGACCGCCGAGTGGGTGGAGTCCGAAGAGATCGCCGCGCAGCTGCGGGCGCTCGGGGTGGAAGGGCTGCAGGGGTATGCCATCGAACGGCCGATGCCGCTGGAAAAGCTCACCCAGCCCTCGCTGTGGCGGGAAACCCCGGTGCCGTCCAGCCGCCTTTCCTGAACTGTGACGTGCACCGGCGCGCCTTCTTGCGATAATCGCCACGGGGACGCCATGCGGTGTGCATGGCGGTGCAGGGCGACAGGGTGATGGTGTGAGGCGCAGCGACGGCGGGATGCAGGGGATGAGCGGGGCCATCAGGTGGCTGACCGGCCTGGTGTGGCTGCTGCTGTCGGCCACGGCGTTGGCCGGCACGGCCCAGGTCGGCCGTGATGCGCTGCTGCTGGGGGCCGCCACCGACCAGCAGGCCCCGCAGCGCCCGTGCTCACCGGAGGTGCTGGCCCATCACCAGGACATCCTTTCGATTCCGGCGCCTGCAGGCGGCTGGTCCGGTGCGCCACAGGCGGTGGATGTATTCGGGGTGCTGACCGGGGAGGTCCGGATCAGTCACGGCGACCGCCAGATCTGCGGCAGCATGCACGACGCCCGCACCCGGGATTCGCGCTTCCGCGCCGGGGTCGGCATGGTGGTGGTGCCCAAGGCCGGCGAGCGTGAGCCGATCATCGTGTCATGGGCCGCCCCGCTGAAGCCGCGCTGGATTCCGACCGTCCGGCTGGGCGCGCCCAGCCCGGTGCAGCAGAACGATACCGCCCGCCTGCTGGTGCGCGCGGCCTGCATCGCGGTGGCAATCGCTCTGGCGCTGTCGGCGCTGATGGGGTTCGTGACCGCCCGCGACCGCACCTTCCTTTACTACGTGGCGATCTGCGCGGTGTTCGTGCTGTGGCAGGCGGTGCTGGGTGGCCTCAGCGGGTACCCCGAGCCGTGGTTGCCGGTGCACGACCGCGCGTCGTGGTGGCTGGTGGCACTGAGCACGTTCGCGCTGGCGCTGCTGCTGCCGATCCTGTGGCGGCTCAATGGCGGCGCCCGGTTGTGGCCAGGCTCCGGCACCGGCCAGCGCGCAGTGCTGTGGGGGCTGGTGTTGGCCGGGTTGTGCGTGCCATGGATGGGCACGGCCGGGCTGGCCTGGATGGCGGCTGCGCTGGAAGCAGTGTTCGTGCTGGGCTGCGTGGTCTGCCTCGGGGTGGGCCTGTGGGCGCTGGTGCAGCGCGATGGCTATGCGGCGGCGGGGCTGTTCGCGCTGGTACCGTGGTGGATCCTGGTCATCGCCGACGCACTGCACGCGCACTGGCTGACCGCGTACCGGATCGAGGCGCTGCAGCTGTCGGCGACCTGGTTCCTGATGATGGCCGCCTATGCGCTCAACCTGCGCCTGGGCCGGCTGCGCCAGCAGCGCGACGAGATGCGCCAGCTGGCCGACACCGATGCACTGACCGGCCTGCCCAACCGCCGCCACGGCCTGCACCTGCTGGCCCGCCATCTGGAACGGGCCAGCGCGGAGCAGCAGCCGCTGGCGATCGGTTTCCTGGACATCGATCTGTTCAAGGACATCAATGACCGCTTCGGCCACGAGGTCGGCGACCAGGTGCTGGTGGCGGTGGCGCGTGGCCTGCGCGGCGCGGTGCGGGTGCAGGACGACGTGATCCGCATGGGGGGCGAGGAATTCCTGGTGCTGCTGCCGGGCGCCAGCCACGGCGCGGCATTGGCGCGGCTGGAAAGCGTGCGCCGGAAGATTCCGACGGTGACCGTGCCGCTGGGCATTTCCGGCCTGGCGGTGACGGTCAGCATCGGGCTGGCGGTGCTGCGCCCGGGCCGTGATGACCTGGCGGGGCTGCTGCGGCGCGCCGATCATGCGATGTACCGGGCCAAGCGTGCGGGGCGCAACCAGGTCTGCGACGGTGAACAGGCGCTGCCGGCGGATGATCCGCTGGTCGCCTGATGCCGCGCCGGACGGGGTTTTGCCGGATAATGGCGCGATGACAACCCGACTCAACAAGTTCATTGCCGAAACCGGCTTCTGTTCCCGGCGTGAAGCCGACCGCATCATCGGCGAGCGCCGCGTCACCGTGAACGGCCACCCGGCCGGTACCGGTGCGGTGGTCGGCGAGGGCGACGTGGTGCTGGTCGACGGCCAGCCGCTGCGCGCGCGCGAGGCAAAAAAGGCCGGCGGCCGCCGTCATGTGTACATCGCGCTGAACAAGCCGGTGGGCATCACGTGCACCACCGAAAGTGCGGTGAAGGGCAACATCGTCGATTTCGTCGGCCATGAGCAGCGCATCTTCCCGGTCGGCCGGCTGGACAAGGATTCGGAAGGCCTGATCCTGATGACCAGCAACGGCAACATCGTCAACCAGATCCTGCGCGCGGAGAACAACCACCAGAAGGAATACCTGGTGGCGGTGAACAAGCCGGTGACCGACGAGTTCCTGCGCGGCATGGCGCGCGGGGTGCGCATCCACAATGAAACGACGCTGCCGTGCCGGGCCTCGCGCATCGCCAAGTTCGGCTTCCGGATCGTGCTGCAGCAGGGCCTGAACCGGCAGATCCGGTTGATGGCGGCGGCGTTCGATTACCGGGTGACCCAGCTGCGCCGGGTGCGCATCGACAACGTCAAGATCGGGGCGCTCAAGCCGGGGCAGTGGCGCAACCTGACCGATGCGGAATTGAAGGGGCTGCTGCCGCAGCAGCAGGACTGGTAGGTCCTGCACCGGCGGGTAACCTTTGCCTCGGGTGATCGGGCTAGACTGTGGCCAGCTCCCGGATTCGACCCGCTGCATGATCAAGCCCGAGAAGCCCGTCAACGAGGCGGTTCGCCTGGCGGCACTGTATCGCTATCGCATCCTGGATTCGGAGAAGGAAAAGTCCTTCGAGGATCTGGTGACCATTGCCAAGGCGGTGTGTGGCGCCTCCATGGCGGCGGTCACGCTGATCGACGCGGAACGCCAATGGTTCAAATCCATCCAGGGAACGGAGGCGCAGGAGCTGCCACGCTCGGAGTCGATGTGTGGCCATGCGATCCTGCAGCCGGAACAGGTGATGGTGGTCGAGGACGCGCAACGCGATGTGCGCTTCCATGACAATCCCATCGTGACCGGTGACCCGAAGGTGCGCTTCTACGCGGGGGCGCCGCTGGTCAGTACGGAGGGCTTGCCGCTGGGCACGCTGTGCGTGTTCGATCCGCAACCGCAGCGGTTGGATGCGCAGCAGACCGAGGCGCTGGCGGCGTTGTCGCGGCAGGTGATGCTGGTGATGGAGCTGCGCCGGTTTGCGCTGGACATCCAGACGCACATGGTGGAGCGCGACGATTACGAGCGGTTGCTGGGCGAGTACCACGATGTGCTGCTGGCGCAGAACGCGGACCTGGCCGAGCAGAGCCGGACGGATGTGCTGACGGGGTTGCCGAACCGGCGCGCGATGGCGGTGGCACTGGATGCGTCGGTGTTGGATGCGGACGGGCAGCCACGGCAGACGGCGGTGGCCCTGGTGGATATCGATCATTTCAAGCAGATCAACGATTTCAACGGGCACGCGACCGGCGACCGGGTGCTGGCGGAGTTGGGGGTGCTGCTGCGGGCGCAGTTCTCGGGCCGTGGGCTGGCGGCGCGCTATGGCGGGGAGGAGTTCGTGGTGCTGATGCCCGATACGGACCTGCGTACGGCGGAGCTGCAGTGCGATTTCCTGCGGATGGCCGTTTCCGACCTGCCGCTGGGGTTTCCGGTGACGGTTAGTATCGGGGTCGCGGCGCATCGTTCAGGTGACACCGTGGAGCAGACATTGGAGCGCGCCGATGCCGCCTTGTACCGGGCGAAGGGTAATGGGCGGAATCGGGTTGAGCTTGCTCCCTGAGATCCAAAGCCTTGGGCTGCTGGACTCCCTGGTTTGGCTGGCGGGTGTGGGTTTGCGGGACACGCTGCAAGTCCCGCTCCGCGGCCCGGCCCAGCCGCCAGCGGCTGTGCGTTCAGTCGCACGCGAGGCAGTGCCTCGCAAGCAGTGCGCCTTCACCCATGTAAGCTCGTTCGCGCCATCCATGGCGCTCTACGGTCCCGCAAACCCACCCCCGCCAGCCTTTGACAGTGTGCCGGTGATTCGCTGAAAAGCCGTAGAGCCGGGCCGTGCCCGGCGGCTTTGGCGTGACGATTAACGGGGTCAATTGCGCCATCAATCGCAATACCTGCGACCTGTCGCTGTCATCCTGCACGCCTGTTTCCCTGCGGAGTCCTTCCGTGCTGCAGACCCTCGCCATTTCCAACTACCGTTCCCTGCACGATCTTGTCGTGCCGATGGGGGCATTGAACCTGGTCACCGGTGATAACGGCAGTGGCAAGTCCAGCCTGTACCGCGCGCTGCGGCTGCTGGCCGATACGGCGCGGGGGGGATTGACGCCGTCGCTGGCGCGGGAGGGCGGGTTCCAGTCGGCGCTGTGGGCCGGTCCGGAGCGGTTGGACCGGCGGATGCTGGCGGGCGAGGTGCCGGTGCAGGGCGGACCGCGGCAGTCGTCGGTGGCGCTGCGGCTGGGTTTTGCGGCGGATGATTTCGGGTATGCGATCGATCTGGGCTACCCGGTGGCCGATTCGCATTCGATGTTCAACCTGGACCCGCAGATCAAGTGCGAGAGCATCTGGGCCGGGCCGTTCCTGCGCAGCAGCAACGTGCTGGTGGAGCGGCGCGGGGCGATGGTGCGGCGGCGCAGTGGGCGCAGCTGGGAGGTGCTGGAATCGAACCTGTCGGTGCACGAAAGCCTGGTTACGCAGGTGGCCGATCCGCAGCGGATGCCGGAGGTACTGCGGCTGCGCGAGACGCTGCGCAGCTGGCGCTTCTATGATCATTTCCGCAGTGACCGGGATGCGCCGGCGCGGCAGGCGAGCCTGGCCACGCGTACGCCGGTGCTGAGCCACGATGGGCATGACCTGGCGGCGGCGTGGCGGACGATCGTGGAAATCGGCGATGCGGATGCGCTGGCGGCAGCGCTGGACGATGCGTTCCCGGGCGCGCGGGTCTACATCGAGCCGAGTGAGGATCACCTGAGCCTGAAGTTCCACCAGCCCGGTCTGCTGCGGCCGCTGGGCGCGGCGGAGCTGTCCGACGGGACGTTGCGCTATCTGTTGCTGATCGCGGCGCTGCATACGCCGCGCCCGCCGCCGTTGATGGTGCTCAACGAGCCGGAAACCAGCCTGCATCCGGACCTGCTGCCGGCACTGGGGCGGTTGATCATCGGGGCGGCGGCGCGCAGCCAGGTGTGGGTGGTGTCGCATGCCAGCCGGTTGATCGCGGCGCTGCGTGAGGCAGAGTCGTGCACGTCGATCGCGCTGGAAAAGCAGATGAGCCGTACGACGCTGGTGGGCCAGGGCGTGCTGGACGCGCCGGCATGGTACTGGCCCGAACGCTGACGCCGGAAGCGTTGGCCCGTAAAAAAACGGATCGGTTGACGGATCGGTGAAATGGATCGGTGAAATGGATCGGGAAAACGGATCGGGAAAATGGATCGGTACCCGTCGGCTCCACCCGCCGCGCGGGTTCCGGTTCTTCACTCTGCGATGTTGCGCGCTTCGGCGGTGCCCAGGATCTCGGGATGCTGCACTTTCTTGCGCCGGTTCAACAGCGGGTGCAGGAAGACCGCGCCGACGATGATCGCCACGCCGGCGTAGAACAGCGGGGTCAGTTCACGCTGTTCGCTCAGCAGGACCATTGCCAGCAGGATCGCGTAGACCGGTTCGAGGTTGGTGACCAGCTGCACGGTGTAGGCGCTGAGGTGGCGCAGCGCGACCAGCGCCAGGGCGAACGGCAGCAGGGTGCATACGCCGGCCAGGGCCAGCAGCAGCATCCCGTCGCGCAGGTCGGGTATCACCCACAGCGGGCTGGCCAGTGCGGGCAGCAGGAACGGCAGCAGCGGGGCGAGCAGGGTCAGGGTGACGGTGCCGGCGCCCAGTTCCACCGCAGTGACGGTGAGTGGGTCGGCGTGGCTGACCAGCCGCTTGTTGAGCGAGCCGAAGATGGCGACCAGCAATGCCGACATCGCACCAACCAGGACACCCACGCGCATGCCGTCAGGCACGCCGCCAACCACCATGCCCACGCCCGGCAGCACGGCGATACCGAAGGCCAGTTCGCGCAGCTGGAAGGGGCGCTTGGCCACCCACGGTTCAATGACGGCGGTGAACACCGGGGCCAGCGCGATGCAGGTGGCCGCCACCGAGGCATTGGCCAGCTTCACCGCGCCATAGAAGGTGAGCCAGTGCAGGGCGACCAGCGCGCCCACGCCGCAGTACCCGGCGAACAGGGCGGGGGAGAGCTGGCGCAACCCGCGCCAGACGCGCGGCAGCAGGGCCAGCATGGCCACCACCAGCAGCATGCGCCACCACACCAGCGGCAACGCGGGCAGACTGATGAGCTTGCCGAGGATGGCGGTGATGCCCCACAGCAGCACGCAGAAGTGGATTTGCAGCAGCGCTTTGCGGGTGTCGGTCATCGGCATCCGCGTATTGTGCGTCAATCGGCAAGGCCCCGATAGCGCGGGGCCTTGCCCGGCCCTACGCGCCGACCTGCTGCAGTTGTTTCCGCAGCGCCACCGCAGCACCCGGGTTGCGGTGCTTGGCGGCGCCGATGAACAGCATGTACACCTCGCGCGGCCCACTGGCGGGGGCGTCGGCCGTAATGTGCGGCAGGTCCGGGTTGTCGTCGCCACGCGCCCAGCGCATCGCGCGCAGGCACCACTGTTCCAGCGTGCGCTCGGGGTAGCCGGCACGCAGGTTGGCGCGCGACTGCATCAGCCTGGCGTAGATGAAATCCGCGGTGGGGTCGGCAAAGCTGGGATAATCGGCCGAGCCGCTGAACACCAGGGCCGCGCCGTGCGCGCGCGCCACGGCCACCAGCTCCGGCGTCCACGCCGCGGGATTGCGCACTTCCAGTGCGTGCCGGAGCACTTGTCCATTGGCCTTGCCGGGCAGGGCATCGAGGAACCGATCGAACTCCTGTGCACCCGCCGGATGGGTATCGCCAAACTGCCACACCAGCGGGCCGAGGCGATCCTCCAGCGCGGTGATGCCGTTGATGAAGTTGTCGGCGCGTGCGCCGGCCGCCGCCAGGTCGTGGGTCTGGGTGATCGTGCGTGGCGCCTTGGCGGAGAATTTGAAGCCGGGCGGGGTCTGCTCGCGCCACTGCGCGTACACCGCCGGCTTCTGCGCGCGGTAGAAGGTGCTGTTGATTTCGATGCAGCCGAGCTGGCGGCTGGCATGCGCCAGCTCCTCGCGCTGCGGCAGGCCGGCGGGGTAGAACGTGCCACCGCGCCAGGCCGGGAACACCCAACCGCCGATGCCGGTATGAATCGGTCCGGGAACAGCGTGCTTCAAGCGTCGCTCTCCTTCCAGGGGTCGTAGCTGCCGAACCACCACAGGTGGCCCTCGAGGTCGCGGCAGGCATAGCCGCGGCCGCCGTAGTCCTGGTCGGCGATATCGATCGCCAGCTCGGCCCCGGCGGCGACCGCACGCTCGTAGTGGGCATCGGGGTCGGTCACGATGACGCAGGCACTCTGGGTTTCGCGGCCCTCGACTTCATCGGGTTGCACGATGAGCTTGCCCCAGTCGCCGCCGTTGTCGACCGAGCCGAGCATGATCATGCCGCGGCCGTAGACCAGTTGGGCGTGGTACACGATGTCGCCTTCGGCGTACACGGCCTGCGCGGTGAACCCGAACGCACGCTCCAGCCAGGCGATGGCCGCGCGCGCGTCGCGGTAGCGCAGGCAGGGAATGATGGTCGAACCGCGGTCGGTGGGGATGGTCATGGGGTGCTCCGGGGTGGGCGGCTTCTGGCACAGGCGAGCCTGCGGCCGGCCGCGTTACCATCGCGCGAAACCTGGCGTAACCGGCCCGTCGGTGGCCTCGACGCCCCTGCAACATGCAACCGGAGACACTGATTGAACAGATCCTGGATCGGAGGCCTTGTGCTGCTGGCGTGCGCACCCCTGGCGTCGGCAACCGTGCCGGCCGAACTGCAGCGACTGGATGCCACGGTGGAACGCGTGCGCAGCCAGTTCGACATTCCCGGCATCGCGGTGGCGGTGGTCAAGGACGGCCAGATCGTCTTCGAGCGCGGCTATGGCGTGCGCGAGCTGGGCAAGCCGGCACCGGTCGAGGCCGACACCCTGTTCGCCATCGCCTCCAACACCAAGGCGTTCACGGCCACCTCGCTGAACCTGCTGGCCGAGCAGGGCAAGCTGAAGATGGACGACCGGGTGATCGACCACCTGCCGTCGTTCCGCATGTCCGATCCCTACGTGACCGGCGAAATGCGCATCCGCGACCTGCTTTCGCACCGCAGCGGGCTGAGCCTGGGCGCGGGCGACCTGCTGTTCTGGCCGACCACCACCTACAGCAACGCCGAGGTGGTGCAGCGGCTGGGCAAGGTGCCGCTGAAAGCCGGCTTCCGCGACCGCTACGCCTACGACAACATTCTGTATGCGGTGGCGCAGCAGGTGATCGAACAGGTTTCCGGGCAGTCGTACGCGGACTTCCTGCAGCAGCACATCTTCACCCCGGTGGGCATGGCCGGCACCCGCTTCAATGCCGACCACCTGAAGCCAGGCGACAAGGCCGCCACCGGGCATGCCAAGTTCGACTTCACCGACCTGCGCACGGTGGCGCCGCTGACCTGGTCCAACAACGCCGGTGCCGGCGGGGTGTATTCCAGCGTGCACGACATGGCGCGCTGGATGAACGTGCAGCTGGCGCAGGGCAAGCTGGAAAACGGCACCGCGCTGTTCAGCCCGAAGAGCCAGCAGGCGATGTGGCAGATGATCACCCCGCAGGTGGTGCCCGAACCGAGCGTGCCTGCCCTGGCTGCCGCGCGCCCGAACTTCGCCGGCTACGGCGAGGGCTGGAGCCTGAGCGACTACCGGGGCCAGAAGCTGGTGTGGCACACCGGCGGTTGGCCGGGCATGGTGTCGCGGGTGACGTTGGTGCCGGAGCAGAAGCTGGGCATCGTGGTACTGACCAACCAGGAAGTGGGCGCGGCCTTCAACGCGATCACCATGGACGTGCTGGACGCCTATCTCAAGGCGCCGGCCACCGACTGGGTGGCGGCGTACGCCGCGGCGGTGGCCAAGGCGCAGGACAAGGCCGATGAGGGCTGGGCGGCGCACCAGGCGGCGCGCGATCCGAAATCCACGCCGTCGCTGCCGCTGTCCCGCTACGCCGGCACCTACCGTGACCCGTGGTATGGCGAGGTGTTCGTCGAGCAGCGCGCCGGCAAGCTGCGCCTGCGTTTCGGCAGGACGGCGCAACTGGTAGGCACGATGGAGCACTGGCAGCACGATACGTTCATCGTGCGCTGGGACGACCGCTCGCTCAACGCCGATGCGTTCGTGAACTTCAGCCTGGATCCGGACGGCAAGGTGCGCGAGGTGCGCATGCAGGCGGTTTCGTCGCTGACCGACTTCAGTTTCGATTTCCAGGACCTGGTGTTGACCCCGTGAAAACAAACGGCAGGCTGCGGTGGGATAATCGCGGCCTGCCTGTTTTCCAGGAAATGGAATGTTCCGCTGGTTCGAGTCGCTGATTCCCGTATTTCCGCCGATCGACGCGCGCATGCCGCCGCGCCGCGTGCTGCCGTTCTACCTCCACTACCTGCGCCCGGTCTGGCCGGTGCTGCTGGCCACGCTGATCGCCGGGCTGCTGCTGGCGCTGGTAGAAGTGGCCATGTTCGATTTCCTCGGCCGCATCGTCGACATGGTCAGCGAGCAGCCGGATGCGGGCTTCTTCGCCCGGCACGCCGACACGCTGCTGTGGATGGCGGCGATCACGCTGGTGGCGCGGCCGGTGCTGGTGGGCCTGCACAACCTGCTGGTCAACCAGGCCATCGTGCCGGGGTTGAGCAACCGGTCGCGCTGGCTGATGCACAACTACGTGGTGCGCCAGAGCCTGTCGTTCTTCCAGAATGATTTTGCCGGCAGCATGGCCAACCGGGTCATGCAGACCGGTACGTCGCTGCGCGAGTCGGCGGTGCAGATGGTGGATTCGCTGTGGTACATCGTGGTGTACACCGGCACGGCGCTGTACCTGTTCGCGCAGGCGGACTGGCGGCTGATGATCCCGCTGGTGCTGTGGTTGGCGGCCTACGTGGTGATCATGGTGTACTTCGTGCCGCGTGCGAAGGAGCGTGCCTGGATCGCGTCGGAGGCGCGCTCCAAGGCGATGGGCCGGATCGTCGATGGCTACACCAACATTCCCACGCTGAAGCTGTTCGCCCACGGCGGGCGCGAGCAGGCCTATGTGGCCGAGGCGATCGAGGAACTGGCGGTCAAGCACCGCCGCCAGACCCGGATCACCACCGGCATGGACCTGACCATCGCGATCGTCAACGGCTTCCTGATCGCCGGTACCTGCGGGCTGGCGCTGTGGCTGTGGAGCCACGGCAACATCACGGTGGGCGCGATCACGCTGGCCACGGGCCTGGTGATCCGCATCCACAACATGTCCGGTTGGATCATGTGGACCATCAACGGCATCTTCGAGGACATCGGCACGGTGCAGGACGGCATCACCACCATTTCGCAGCCACTGAGCGTGCAGGACCGCGCCGATGCGGTGCCGCTGGTGGTGCACGAAGGCGGGGTACAGTTCGATGACATCCATTTCCACTACGGCAAGCAGGGCGGGGTGATCGCCGGGCTGGACCTGAGCGTGAAGCCGGGCGAGAAGATCGGCTTGGTCGGCCCGTCGGGCGCGGGCAAGTCGACGCTGGTGAACGTGCTGCTGCGCCTGTACGACCTGGAAAGCGGGCACATCCGCATCGATGGCCAGGACATCGCGGCGGTCACCCAGGAAAGCCTGCGCCGACAGATCGGCGTGGTCACCCAGGACACGTCGCTGCTGCACCGTTCGATCCGCGACAACCTGTTGTACGGGCGGCCTGACGCCACCGAGGAACAGCTGCGTGCGGCGGTGGGCAAGGCGCGCGCTGCGGCCTTCATCGACACGTTGCGTGACGCCGAAGGGCGGCAGGGTCATGACGCGCACGTGGGCGAGCGCGGGGTGAAGCTGTCCGGCGGCCAGCGGCAGCGCATCGCGATCGCGCGGGTGCTGCTCAAGGATGCGCCGATCCTGGTGCTTGACGAGGCGACCTCGGCGCTCGATTCGGAAGTGGAAGCGGCAATCCAGGACAACCTGGACGAGCTGATGGCGGGTAAGACGGTGATCGCCATCGCACACCGCCTGTCCACCATCGCGCGCATGGACCGGCTGGTGGTGATGGACCAGGGCCGTATCGTGGAAACCGGCACGCACGCCGAGCTGGTCGCCGCGGGTGGCCTGTACGCCCGCCTGTGGGCGCGGCAGACCGGTGGGTTCGTCGCGGCGGACGCTGGGTAAGGCAACGTCAACGTCCAACGTCAACATCAGCGTTTCAGTTGTTCCATGCTGGGCAGGCCGACGGGCAGCCCCTTACGGGACACGCCGTAAACCCATCCATGGGGGCTTGGCAAAAACATCCATGTTTTTGACAGTCCCTACAGGGGCTGCCCGCCGGCCTGCCCCTCGGGCATCGTGATCGGCGGAGAGAAGAGCAGCGACGCATGGTGTCGCTCTACGCGGTAATTGGATGGACTCGCCCCTCGCCGAGGCGTCTGGGCGCCATGGTGGCAACCTATAGCCACCAACAGCGAGGG
>NZ_JAGXKC010000410.1:0-271 GCF_019091045.1 Stenotrophomonas sp. GbtcB23
TCCAGATAGGGCAGGATTTCCGCCTTGCGCTCATCGTCGAGCGCGGCGAGCGGTTCGTCCATCAGGAGGAGGCGTGGGGCGGAAAGCAGTGCCCGGCCGATCGCGACGCGCTGTTTTTCGCCTCCGGAGAGTTTTCCCGGCCGCCGGTCGAGCAATGCGCCGTTCCCGAGAAGGTCGACGATGCGGTTGAAGTCGTCCGGTCGTCCGGTCTTCGGTGCGAACCAGTTCCCGTAATTGTGGTTCTGCCGGACGTTGGGATGCGGAAAGAGCC
>NZ_JAGXKC010000411.1:0-271 GCF_019091045.1 Stenotrophomonas sp. GbtcB23
GGGCGCGATGATCACTTTTCTCCTGGCGCTGGTCTTTGCAGTCGTCTGGGTCGCGGACACCGGCAGCGCCACGCTGCACAACCTGATCTTCGGTTTTGCACTGTCGACGCTGGCGCTGTGGATCGTCCGCGACGAGATGGGCGCCCGCGGCTACTGGCGGCGGCTGGGGCGCGTCCTTTCGCTGCTCGCCCCGTTCTTCAAGGAACTGGCGCTGTCGGCCTGGTAGGTGGCGGGGCTGGTCATGAGCCCGCGCATGGACTTGGAGCCCGTC
>NZ_JAGXKC010000412.1:0-271 GCF_019091045.1 Stenotrophomonas sp. GbtcB23
GTGAGGTCGCCTCGGCAGCTTGATTAAGCATGTAGGGAAGGAACTTCCCGAGATCGACATCTGGGTCGGTGTTTTGTTCAGTCATGCAAAGAGCCACGGTTCAGGCACACGATTCTGCCATAGGTCTATTCGCGAGTCACGATTGCGGACGAATCCTTTCCGGATGCGCCGCCTCGAACGCTGAAAGAGATTCAAGATGTGACGAAATCGCGGTCGTCACAGGGAACCTGTCCATAACCACGCACCAGCGCCGGGCAAAGTAGGCTTGTGG
>NZ_JAGXKC010000413.1:0-271 GCF_019091045.1 Stenotrophomonas sp. GbtcB23
CGGCATTGTATCCATAGCAGCCCACGAGTATCAAGACCCCACCACCTTCGGAGTCGAACAGGGCCGAAGCACCAGTGGAGGCCGCTGCCGCCACCATGGGGGTGACGGCAAACCCGCTCACGGGCGCGAATCCAAGATAGTCCTTCTCATGAAAGCCAATCTCGCCCACAAGCGGCCCCAGCCTGCGCTCGACGCAGTGCATGACCCTGAGTGCCTCGGCCAGGCCGACATAGGCTCGAACGAGACCCGGGGCATTGCGAATATCCTGCGG
>NZ_JAGXKC010000414.1:0-271 GCF_019091045.1 Stenotrophomonas sp. GbtcB23
TTCAGCTTATCGAGCCGTTTTATGGGTCGTGCGTAGGGGTAGCCCGTGCCGTGATCTGCCGGTTGGCTGGAGTGATGATGTGGGCGCCTCCACGCCGGCGACAGCGACTGTGATAGCTTCGAACATTGCTCTTTGTCGGAGCGACTGCCGTGATTCGTTTTGGCCGCGAGGAGGGGGCCGTCAAGACAGCGTGGATCCGCAAGCTCATGGAGAAAAAGCCCCCAAAAGTCTTGACAGTTGCGCTCGCCAACAAGGCGGCACGCATAGATTG
>NZ_JAGXKC010000415.1:0-271 GCF_019091045.1 Stenotrophomonas sp. GbtcB23
TTTCCGGCGCCTGGACGCTGCCCATGACGAAGAAACCGTCAGCTGCGTCCTGAAGGCAATCGCTTCCGAGCTCGACGCCTCATGCGTCGGTGGCCGGCATCTTCTCGCACGGCTGGGCGCCGAGGAATTCGGCTTGCTTCTGGTTGGCCTCGATGGCGCTGCGGCGATGGATTTTTGCGAAAGGCTCCGGCTTCAGGTCGCCGCCTTGCGGTTCGAAGCCGGCGCGCCGGATTTCTCGGTCACCGTTTCGGTCGGGCTTGCGAAGGTCCGC
>NZ_JAGXKC010000416.1:0-271 GCF_019091045.1 Stenotrophomonas sp. GbtcB23
GGGTTATCGAAAACCGAGCAGGCGTCGCTTTCATAGGACTTTCGCGACAGGATCTTCAGGCCCGGTGTGTTCATCGGAATGGCAAAGGATATGGCATAGCGCTCATCGCCCGGTCGCAGCGGCTGGATGCAGGTGACGAAGACTTCGTTCGCCATGATGCCGCCGGTCGCGAGCATCTTGGCACCGCGGACCGTGATACCGGTCGCGTCGCGATCGACGATGCCGGCGGTCAAGAAAGGGTCGGCCTGCTCGGATGCGGCCTTTGACCTGT
>NZ_JAGXKC010000417.1:0-271 GCF_019091045.1 Stenotrophomonas sp. GbtcB23
CGTAGATCGCACCTTGGTTGCTGCGGTGCTTTCGTTCCCCGGACTGGTGGCGATCGGGCGGGTATCCTTCTCGCTTTATCTCTGGCATTGGCCGGTCATGGCTTTCTATAGATACGCTTATGGAACGCCTTCCATCGGTGGCTATATCGCGTGCGTTGTCGCGATGGCCGCCATGACACTGGTCTCATACTTCGCAGTCGAGCGCAGGGTCCGATCTGGATCCAAGCGCCCGAGCAAGCTCGCAGTTCTTGGCTACCCCGCTGCCAGCATG
>NZ_JAGXKC010000418.1:0-271 GCF_019091045.1 Stenotrophomonas sp. GbtcB23
CGTGGAGGAAAACTCGTTCGAGCCGATCGGCCATCCCGGTGGTCCATACAAGCTCAGGCTTTCCCTGGTCGATTCCAAGCTGGTGCTCGGTATCTCCACGGAAAAGGGCGACGACGTGGCGACCCATATCCTCTCGCTCACGCCGTTCCGGCGGATCAACAAGGATTATTTCATGATCTGCGAATGCTATTACGAGGCGATCCGCTCCTCGACGCCGAGCCGGCTCGTATCGATCGACATGGGACGGCGCGGCACCCATAATGAAGGTTCG
>NZ_JAGXKC010000419.1:0-271 GCF_019091045.1 Stenotrophomonas sp. GbtcB23
ACGGCCGCTACTTCGGGCCGCTTCCGGCTTCCGCCCTGATCGGCCGGGCAATCCCCCTTTACACCGATGAAGACGGCGACGGCCACTTCGTTTGGTGCGCGCCGACGCGGTGACGGCGTGCCCATGCCTATTCCCACCGCAGATCCAAGGAGGCAAGCATGACCCAGATTGGTCAATTCATTCGCACGAAAACCGGCTTCGAAAGGGAGCTCAGGGCACTCGGCATCAAGGAAGACATTACCCTTGTTCCCGCCGAGCACTCGGACTCCGA
>NZ_JAGXKC010000042.1:0-30243 GCF_019091045.1 Stenotrophomonas sp. GbtcB23
GCAGCCGGTTCCCGGGCCTAAAAGCAGCTTGACGATGGGGGCGAGTCCATACATAGGGTCGGTTCCCGAACGACCGCTGATAAAGGTGCAAGATCCGGTAACGCATGACCTGCAACGAAGGCGCAGCTTCGGCCCGGGTCATGCGTCCAAGTGCCGATAAACCGGATCGGCGGTCGTTCGGGAACCGACCCTACCGTCAGCCCAGCGCTTGTTTCACTATCAGGGCGACCGCGCCGTATTGTCGATCAGCCCCGGCGGGTGCGTCATCCCGCGCAGCGGGCGCACAGGCCGTGCACTTCCAGGGTCTGCGCCTGCGGCTGGAAGCCCAGCTCCTTGGCCCGCTTTTCCAGCTGGCTGACGATGTCGCGGTCTTCCAGTTCCACCGCGCTGTGGCAGCTGTTGCAGATCAGGAACGGCACCGAGTGCTGCGCGCTGCTGGGGTGGTGGCAGGCCACGAAGGCATTCACCGATTCCAGCTTGTGCACAAAACCATTCGCCATCAGGAAATCGAGCGCGCGGTACACGGTGGGCGGGGCATCGGCGCCCACGCCCTTGCCGCTGCGCACCCACTCCAGCAGCTCATACGCCTTGACCGGCTTGCCGGCCTCGGCGATCAACCGCAGCACGTTGGCGCGGATCGGCGTCAGCCGCAGTCCGCGCTCCGTGCACACGCGCTCCACCACCTTCACGAAGTCCGAAGCGTCGTGAACGTGATGGTGTGGGGCGGTACAAGCGGTCTTGGCGGACATGCGGTCTCCTGTGGTCAGGCCGTCGGTACTTTAGTGAGTGCGACGTCGATGCGTTTCAAGGCCTCTTCACGCCCGGCCAGGAACACGGTCTGGGAAATGTCCGGGCTGACCTGGGTGCCGGTGATGGCCACGCGCAGCGGCTGGGCGACCTTGCCCATGCCGATCTCCAGCGCGGTGGCAACGTCGTGCAGGGCCACCGACACGCTTTCCGCGGTCCACTCGCTGGCCGCAGCCAGCAGCTCGCGGGCCTTGCCCAGCGCCAGTTCCGCGCCCGGCTTGAAGTGCTTGGCCACCGCCGCCTCGTCGTATTCCACCAGCGGCTGGTACCAGACCACGGCCTTCTCCGCCATTTCCTTCAGGGTCTGCACGCGGTCGCGCAGCGCCACTACCACGTCGGCCGGCGCCGGGCCGGCGCCCAGGTCCAGGCCCAGCTTGTTCAGCTGGTAAACCAGGTGCGGGGCGATGTCGGCCGGGTTTTCGGTCTTCAGGAAGTGCTGGTTGACCCAGCCCAGCTTGGCCATGTCCAGGCGCGAGGCCTTGGAATTGCAGTTGGTCACGTCGAACAGGTCGATCAGCTCCTGGCGGCTGAACAGCTCCTGGTCGCCATGCGACCAGCCCAGCCGGGCCAGGTAGCTCAGCAGCGCGTCGGGCAGGTAGCCGGCGTCCTTGTACTGCATCACGTCGGCCGCGCCGGTGCGCTTGGACAGCTTGGCGCCCTGCTCGTCCAGGATCATCGGCATGTGGCCGAACTTCGGCACCGGCGCGCCGATGCCTTCGTACAGGTTGATCTGGCGCGGGGTGTTGTTGATGTGGTCGTCGCCGCGGATGACCTCGGAGATGCGCATGTCCCAGTCGTCCACCACCACCGCGAAGTTGTAGGTGGGGAAGCCGTCCGGACGGAAGATCACCATGTCATCCAGCTCGCTGTTGGCGATCTCGATGCGGCCCTTGATCAGGTCGTCGAACACCACCGTGCCTTCCAGCGGGTTCTTGAAGCGGATCACCCGGTTCGGATCGTCGCGGTACGGCAGGTTCAACTCACGCGCAGCGCCGTTGTAGCGCGGCTTTTCCTGCTTGGCCATGGCCGCCTCACGCATCGCATCGAGCTCCTCGCGGGTCTCGTAGGCGTAATAGGCCTTGCCGTCGGCGATCAGCTGCTCGGCCACTTCCTTGTAGCGGGCCACGCGCTGGGTCTGGTAGATCGGGCCTTCGTCGTAGTTCAGGCCCAGCCACTCCATCGCCTCCAGGATCGCGTCGATGGCGCCCTGGGTGCTGCGTTCGCGGTCGGTATCCTCGATGCGCAGCACGAATTCCCCGCCACGGTGGCGCGCCTCCAGCCAGCAGTACAGCGCCGTGCGGGCGCCGCCGATGTGCAGGTAGCCGGTGGGACTGGGGGCGAAACGGGTGCGGCAGGTCATGGGGGGCTCGGGAGAACGGGAATCGGGACGATTTTACCTGCCCCGGCCAGCATTGGGGGCCGGGGCGTTCACGTTCCCCCACCCGCCGGCCCGACGTGCTCGTACAGCGCGGTCCAGCCGCGCGCAGCGGCCTGTTCCTGCATCCGTGCCGGGTGGATCTGGCGCAGGTGGAACTGCATCCGCTGGCTGCCCGGGGTCGGGATCGCCCCGTACATTTCAGCCAGCGTCTCGGCGTTGGCGTCGCCCAGGGTCCGCGACGACAGCCGGCTGAAATAGCGCGACCCGAACAGGTTGTTCACCCACTGGTTGAAGCGCGAGAGTTTCTTGAACACCATCAGCCCGAAGTTGGGATCGTAGAGCAGGTATTCGCGCCGCCCGTTGTCCAGCACGTTCACGCCGCAGGCCATGCTGTGCTGCGTGCCGCTGAAGACGAAATGGCTGCTGCGCGCGGTGTTGGCAAGGAAATCCGCCAGTGCATCGACGTGGATCAACGATGCCGCCGACATTGAACCGGGCTGCAGGGCCGCGCCCTGCGCGTCGCGGATCAGCGCACGCAGCGCGACCGCATGCCGGCTTTCGGGCTCGCGGATCGCCTGGCGCAGGTGCTCCAGCACATGGAGCTCTTCGCCCTGCCCCATCGCCGTGGCCATGATCCGCGACAGCCCGGTGCACATGCCCGCTGCGGACAGTCCGTTGCCTTCGGCCAGCAGGCCCTGGGAGGCCTGGATGAACTGGCCGCCGGCGATGTAGACCGAGTCGTGCACCACCTCGTTGACCACGGTGTAGCGCTCGGCACGCAGCGTATTGTCCAGCCGCTCGATGATCACCGACAGTGCGCCCTGCTGCACCGCGTCGAGATGGCCCGACACGAACAGCTCCTTCATCTGCTCCAGTGAGGCGCTGTCGCGCGCCTGTTCCGGCGTCATCACCCGCTCCCAGTGATTCACGCCCCACTGGAAATCCTGCGAGCTGCTGTCCACCGAATGGGAGTGGGTGCGTTCGACCAGGGAATTCAGGGAACCGCGATAGCTGCGTTCCACCGACTGCCTGCGCTTGCTGGATCGGCTGATCGGTGCGCCGCCGCGCAGGCCGACATCGCTGTGGGGTTCCCACGCCCCGTCGGCATTCAGCCGTACCGGCTGGTGGTAGAAGCTGCCCGGCTGCGGATTCTGCAGCCGCCAGGTGCCATGGGCACGGTCGAAGGCCACCTCGTAGGCGTGCCCGCCCTGGCTGATGTATCGCCGGCCAAGGTAGTCGTGGACCCCATTGTCGGCGGCGCGCGATCCGGACAGCGCCACCGGCCGGGCGTAACGCTCGGCCAGGTGCGCAAGCGGATCATCCACCTGCTCCCATGCTGCCGTCTGTATCGCCGGTTGCAGTCGTGAACCATCGCGCGCGGCCACCGCCGCCAGCCGCGCCGTGCCCAGCGGCGCCGACAACGCCAGCCCAAGGGCACCGCCTGCTGCCGTGCCAAGGCCAGCACGGCGTTGCCCGGGCGTATCGCCGTCGATCGCCTGCTCCACGCCCACCCCCAGCTGCAGCGCCGACAGCACCGCCACCACGGGCAGCGTTTCCGGCAGCGCCAACGCGACCAGCCCCATTGCCTGCTCACAGCGCTCCAGGCGCGGCATCCAGCGGCGCCGGAAGGCTTCCCACTCCGAGGTCATCAGCGTCTGCGCATCGCGGCGCGCGCGTTGCCGCAGCCGCGCGAGCAGTGCCTGCGACACCTCGCCGCTGATCGGCACCACCGCGCCCCCGTGTCCGAAGATCGCCTGGGTGCCGGCACCGAGCGCGGTATGCACGCCGTTGGACATCCAGCCGTCCTGCAGGTCGGCCAGGTCGAATGCGGTCTCCAGCCATTGCCGCCCGGCGTCGGTGGCTGCGGCGCGCTCGATCCAACCCATCATGTCGGCCTCGCTGGCAAACTCGTGGAAGCGGTTGCGGTCGTTGGGGAAGTACAGCAGTACCTCCGGCCCCACCTCGTCGCCAACGTGCAGCACGGTCGAGGCAATGCCATGGACCTGCAGCCAGCCGGTGCGCACACCGGCACGCGCAACCGGCCGGTAGGCGGGATCCTGCGACTCGGTCGCGGACATCGTGCCGAACACACCGAGGGCCAGCTGCATGCCGCGCGCGGACAACGATCCGTCGGCATGCTGTTGCGCGCAGCCGTACAGGTAGCCGCCGCGCAGCGTGGTCAACACGGCCGGCGCGTGCGCCTCCCAGAACCGGTCCAGCGCGCGCAGGTAGTCGCCCTGCACATCCAGTTCGCGCGCCATCGACAGCAGCTGCGATGCGTCCAGTCCCACCACCTCGCTGTTCTCGTCGAACACCGCGCTGTCGCTGCTGGTGTACAGGCCCAGCAGGCGCGCGGGGGTATCGTCAAAGCCGGCCGCGCGGGTCATGGCACAGTCGGCGAAGCTTGCCGCCGCCTGCTTCTGCGCCCGGTTGTGGACCCACCCACTTCGCGTCTGGTCGCTTGGATACCCGTCCTTGAAGGACACGATGTAACAACAGCTGCTGTCGAACGCGGTGCGGTAACGGCGCATGATTTCGTCATCCAGGCGCTGTTGGACGAACGGTACCAGCAGGGGATAGGCGTGCTCGACCAGGCTGCGGCCGGCACTCAGCGCGTGCAGCCAGCGCGCGCCGTCCATGCCGGCGTTGCGCAGCGCACCCGGGGTGCCGGCCGGAAAGCGAGCCGTCCAGTGCGCCGCGCTGCGCGCGTTCAGACCGTCCATGTCCAACGCGGCCAGCTCGCCTGCCGCGGCCAGCACCGGCACCGGAACCGGCAGGTACGGCAGGGCCAGCGCCGAATCGAGGGCATTGAAGGCCTCGCGGATGCGCGAAGGCGATGACAGGCCGGCGGCGCGCAGCTGCGCATGCCGCAGCTCCAGCGCCTGCATGAACAAGGCCCAGCGGAAGTCGCCGTCGATCCCATAGGCCTTCACCACAGGCAGCGCGCCCTGCTGCCAGCGCGCGTGCTCGTTGACGGCCACCCGCACCGGCAACTGGTGGCTCACCTCGTCGGCAAGCTGCTGCAGCGCGGCGTCGCTGCTGTTGAATGCCTCGATCAACGGAATCCGGGTGGTGCTGATCACCAGCGTGATCGGCGCCTGCAGCGACGCCGCTGATTGCGCGGTGACCAGCAGCACGCCGTGCAGCGGCACCGCATGGCCACGGTCGTTGGCCGCCAGTGCATGCACGTCGATCTGCCAGCCCGGCAGGGCCAGCGCGCGGCCGTTGGCGGCTTCGGCAAGATCGAAACGGGTCGGGAAGTCGGTCAATACCTTGACCGCTGCGGCCGCGTCGTCGCCGAGCTGGCCCGCCGCATTCAACAGCACCGCCGTACCGGCGAGACGCCGTCCGATGCCCGAGACGAACCCTTCCGAACCCGGCGTCGGGCGGGCATGCCAGGCCTGTTCCAGGCACGCGTCATACCGGCGGCGGAAGGCGCCCAGGTAATCGCGCCCCTGCACCCTTTTGAACTCCTCCAGGGTCAGCTCGCGGCACTCCTGCACCGGGAAGTAGGTTCCCGGTACGCAGCGGTAGTAGAGCCCGGCATGGCCCGTGTCGGCGTCGACCGGCCGCAGTGCCGCCCCCACCAGGGTGTGGGTGCTGACCAGTCCGCTGCGTACCCGCCGGTCGGGCGGGAGCAGCCGATGCTGGTTGCGGAACAGCGCGCCGGGCGGGCGCAGCTGGTCGGCTTCCCAGGCCCGCCATTGCTGGCTGTCCTGGAAGGTGTTGAGGTAGATCGTGGTGGGATCGATCCGCTGGCCGGTCACGTTGAGCAGGTCGGCGGCGACCTGGCGCGCGAGATCGGCGTCGAGATTCGGCAAGGCGGCGGCGGACAGGGTCAGCGCCCGCTCGGAGGCCACCACGTGGCGCCACGCCGCGGTCAGGCGCTGGTGCTGCTCGCTTGCGTTGCGACCCATCGACTGCACCCAGGTCAGCATCCGCGAGCGCGTCACCGCCAGGTCCACCCCGGCCGGTGGCGCGAGCGCGGCGGCGCCCGGCGGCGGCGCCTGCTGCGCCACGTCGACCAGCAGGCGGGTGGCCGCGTCGAGCCGGGTGCGCTCGGTGGCATCCAGCCCTTCACCGCCGCTGCGTGGCACGGGGAGGGGGCGAAGCGCACGGCGCACACGCGCCCTGCCCTCCGCGGGCGGAGGTCCGCCCAACGCATCGATGACCTCGCGTGCGATCCCGTTGGATGCCAGCAGGGTGGCCACGCTGTCGCGCAGCGACGTCGCATCGCCTCCTGCGCTCCGGTGCACGCGTTGCCACAGCACGTCCCAGATCGATCCGTCGCCGTCGCGGTCGATCACAGTGTCCAGAAGCCGCACTACGTGCTGCGTCCGCTCGTCCATCCGCGAAGCGTCGGATTCCGGCCCAGGCTTCCGTTCCGGTTGCACTTCCGCCGTGGGCGCAGTGGCCTGCGTGTCGCCGGATGCCCAGCGCCAGCCCAGCGTCGCCACGCCCAGCCCGCCGCCGACCAGGCTTGCGGCCAACGCCAGCATGCTGCGGCCGCCCTGCCGCGCTGCGCCCGACGCCACCGCGGGCGGCCCGCTGGCAATGACTGGGACGGGGGCAGCACTCCCTGTCGGCAAGACAGCGTCCGCCGTACCCCAACGCAGCGCCTTGATCCCGGGCGCGAGCCCGGCAATGAACAGCACCGCATCGCCCAGTGCGCTTCGCAGGCTGTGGCGCGTCGTGGCGGCCAGGGCTGCACGCTCGGCGACCGACAACAGCCACTGGCCCAGCCGGTCGCCGCGGCCGCCCTGGGTAGCCAGCAAGGGGTCTGGCGCGCCGCCGGCCAGCTGATCCAGCGTCGCCAGTATCCGGGCGCGCTGGGCATCGCCGATCAACGGCACGCCCGCGTCATCGATGCTGTCGAACAGCACCGGCAGCGCGCTGCGTGCATCGATGCAGGCGCCATTGAGCGCGGCGGCCGCAGCGGCCTGTGCCACCGCACGGTCGACCTGCGCCGGGGTCAGTGTCGGCATCCAGTCGCACAGCTGCTGGCGCACCGCGTCACGCTGACGGGATGGCGACATGCTGCACAAATGCTGCGCAACCTCGCGGGCGTCTGCCATGCCGAGGGCGCGCGCGGCATCAAGTGCTGCGTTCCAGTCGCGTCGGGGCTGGTCCAGCGGGCGGTACAGGGCATCGCGCATCGCCTGCAGCAGCGTATTGCGGTGAGCGACCGCGTCGGTAAGCAGTGCCCGCAACGGTGCGCACTGCACTTCCCAGTCCACCCGTGGCAAGGTCAGCAATGCCATCAGGCTGCTGCGCCAGGCGGCCCGCTGCGCGGGCGGAAGCGCCACGGGCAGCAGCCGGTCCAGCGCATCGTCCACCAGCCCCTGCGCCATCGGCGCGGCCAGCGCGGTGCGGTGGAAGTGCGGCTGCAGGGTCAGGAAAAAATGGGCATCCAGCGGCCCCTGTCGCAAGGCAGCGGCGAGCGCGTCCAGCTCATCGCGCGGTATGCCGTCCAGCCACAGTCTGCGCGTCGGTGCGCACGCCGGCGTGTTGCGGATCGACAGCGGTGCGACAGCAGGCCGATGGCGCGACGATGGCGGGGACGACGGACGGGCCGGTGCGCCGCCAGCACGGCCCACCGGGGACAACGTAAGGTTCGCCATGGACGTGTGGTGAGGTGACGAGGGGCTGGAACCTAGCGCGATCCACTGCGGTTACCAGCCTGCCCTTGTCCCAGCAGCGTCCGGTGGTCCCACACGAAGCCGGAAGCGTCGTGTGGGATGGCGAATTACGTCAGCGCCGCCTACTTCAGGCCCGCGCCCAGTTCGTACCAGTCGATCCGGCGGGTGATCCACATCGCCGTGGCCAGCACCGCGAACAGCAGCAGCGAGCCCATCAGCAACGCATTGTTCTCCGACACCAGCAACCCGTACAGCGCGCCGTACAGCACCGTGAGCATCCCGGCAAAGCCCATGCCCCGCACCCAGCTGCGCAGCACGCCCGACAGATACACCGCCTGCAATCCAATGCACGCCACTGCAGACACCACATACGCCACCCAGAACGGAATGTGCTCGGACAAGCTCAGCAGCAGCAGGAAGAAGATCGCCAGCGCCAGGCCCACCATCAGGTACTGCAGCGGGTGGATGCGCAGGCGCTTGATCAGCTCGAACAGGATGAAGCCCACGAACGTCAGCACGATGAAGAGGATGCCGTACTTGCTGGCGCGGTCGGCTTGGGTATAGATGTCGACCGGGTTGACCAGCTCCACGCTTACCGTTTCCGGTTCCACATCGCGGTTGTCGCGCAGCTGGCGCTGGGCCTCCGATGCCAGCGAGGATACCGCCCACTCGGCGTCGAAGCCCTTCTCGCCGACCTTGCGCTCGTTGGGCAGGAAGCTGCCACCGAACAGCGGGTGCGGCCACGGCGAGCGGATCGCGATGCGGCTGTCATCCCCGACCGGCACCACCGCCAGCGAACGGGTGCCATCGAGCACCAGCGACAGGTCCACCCTGCTGGACTTGAGCATGCCGCCGGTGTTGTCGGCGAAGCCCTGCAACGGTACGTGCAGGCCCTTGCCGATGCCGGTGACATCACCGATGCCCGGCTGCAGCGTGAGCGCCTCGCCATCCACCTTCAGATCGGGCGAGCCGACCAGGCCGCGAACGTCGGCAATGCCCACCGCCAGGTACGGCGTGCCGTACACGCGCCCCGCCTTCACCGGGTAGTCGTCATCACTGAACTCGGCGCTGACCTTGGCTTTCCAGGTGTAGACCGGCACGCGGAACAGGCCAACCCGGCGTTCGTCGGGCAGCATGCCGCCATCGACGACCAGCTTGGACGGCATCTGCAGCCAGTAGCTCTGCTCCACCTGGGTTTCGATCTTCTTGGTACCGGCCGCGTCGACCACTTCGACCTGGCGGGTATCGGTCCACGGCACCACCCGGATCGGCCCGGTCAGGGTCTGCGCGCCGGCCCGGCTCTGCGCCACGCGCAGGTAGGCCTGGTCGCGGTATGCCTCGCGTTCGCTGATCACGCCCTTGATCATCATCAGCGGAATCAGCAGCAACAGGATCAGCCCGCCCACGATGGCGAACCGCAACAACATCTTCAGGGATTTCATCACCCGTCCTCGGTTGGGAAGGGTGCCAGCTTCAGCGCTGCCGGTGTGCGGGGTTTGTGGTCTATTTGAAGCGAATGTGAAGTGACGCGATGGCGCCACCGCCGTCGCGGTTGCGCAGGCTCGCGCGGCCGCCGTGAAGGCGTGCCACTTCCTGCACGAACGACAGGCCCAGGCCGGAACTGCGCTGGCCGGTGGCCGGCCGCGCCAGCGAGTAGAAACGCTCGAACACCCGCTCCAGCGCGTATTCCGGCACCCCGCTGCCACGGTCGGCCACCCGCATCACCACGCCATCGCCTTCGCGCGAAGCGCCCAGCTGGATCCGGCTGCCCGGGCTGGAAAACGCCAGCGCGTTCTCCAGCAGGTTGTTCAGGGCCTGCCGCAGCAGGTAGGCATCGCCCTGGATCTCCAAGCCGTCGGCAACTTCAATGTCCACCGCGACGTCGGCCGCCTGCGCCCGCATCGCCACGGCATCGGCGGCGGCCTGCAGCAGTGGCGCCAGCGCGATGCGTTCGCGCTTCTGCAGCCAGCCGTGCTGTTCCACTTCGGCCAGCGCCAGCAGCTTGTCGATGGTTTCGGTCAAGCGCTGTTCCTGGCCCTGGATGCTGCGTGCGAAATGCACCCGGTCAGCATCGGGCAGCGGCTCCTGCAGCAGTTCGGCCGCGCCGCGGATCGCCGCCAGCGGGCTTTTCATCTCATGGGTCAGCGACTGCACGTACTGCTCCACGTATGCCTTGCCTTCCAGCTTGCGGCGCATGGTTTCCAGCGCCTGGCCCAGGTCGCCGATCTCGTCGCGGCGCGGCCTGGGCGGCGGCACCGGTTCGCCGGCGCTGACCGCCTTGGCATAGCGGTTGAGCCGGTTCACGCCGTGCATCAGCCAGGCCGTCATCAACAGCCCGATCAGTGCCGACAATCCGATCAGCCACGCGCCGCGCTGCAGAATGGCGCGCTGGCTGGCGGCGATGAACGGATCGATGCTGCGGTTGGGCTGGGCCAGGCTGAGCACGCCGATCAGCTTGCCCGGGTCGACCGGATCATGGATCGGCGCGGCCACGTGCATCACCGAATGCACTTCATCACCTGGTTTCTCCGGGCTGGAGCGCGCGCCGTATTCGCCGCGCAGGGTGCGGTAGACATCATTCCAGCGCGAATTGTCGCGGCCGATGTCCTGTCCGGTGGAGTCGTATACCACGATGCCGCGCGCATCGGTGATGGTCACGCGGTAATCGAGGCTGCGCTTGGGAAAGCGCCATACCATCGCCTTGGGATCGCGGCGCTGTGCGCGTGCCAGGCTGGCCACGAACGGGCCATTGCGGATATGCCCCGCCTTGAGGTCGGCCGCGGCCATTTCCGCCAGCACGTTGGCCGCATCGACCAGGGTCGACTCCATGGCCTGGCGGACCCCGGGCTTTACTTCGTTGACGAACACGCGCATCACGAAGAATGCGGCGATGCCCACGATCAGGAAGAAGCCCAGGAACAGTTTCAGCCCCAGCCGCACGCTACACCTCCAGCGCGTAACCCACGCCGCGATGGGTGCGGATCGGGTCGGGCTCGGCTCCGGCGGCGCGCAGCTTGGCGCGCAGGGTCTTTACGTGGGTGTCCACGGTGCGGTCGGCGCTGTCGGCATCGGTATCCCAGCCGCGGTCCATCAGCTGGGCGCGGCTGAGGATCGCGCCGGGGCGCTGCAGCAGTGCGGCCATCAGCGCGTATTCGTAGCGGGTCAGGTCCAGCAGCTGCCCGCCGAAGCGGATGCGGCGGCCTTCGCGGTCGATCGCGAAGCGGCCGTGCTGCTGCCAGCCGGCCGCCTCCGCAGGGGCCGGTGCCACCGCGCGGCGCAACCGCGCCCGCACCCGCGCCACCAGCTCGCGCGGCGAGAACGGCTTGGCCACGTAGTCGTCGGCGCCCAGCTCCAGACCCAGCACCCGGTCGAATTCGTCGTTGCGGGCAGTCAGGAAGATCACCGGCACGTCGCTGAAGGTGCGCAGCGTGCGGCACACCTCAAAGCCGCTCATGTCCGGCAGGCCCACGTCCAGCACCACCACGTCCACCGGCTCCTGGCGCAGCAGCTGCAGCGCCTGCCCGCCCAGCAGGCAGTGCCGGGCCCCGTAGCCCTCGCTGCGCAGCGCGTAGAGCACGGTATCGGCGATGGCGGCTTCGTCTTCGACGACCAGGACGTTGTGCAGGGGGCGGTTCATGCGCGCAGCATAGCCGCTGGGGCCGCCGCCCCGTACACTGCGCCGATGAATTACCGCCACGCCTTCCATGCCGGCAACCACGCCGATGTGCTCAAGCACATCGTCCAGCTTGCCCTGCTCGACACCTTCAAGCGCAAGGACAGCCCGTTCTTCGTGCTGGACACCCACGGCGGCGCTGGCCGCTACCTGCTGGCCAGCGAGGAAAGCCGCAAGACCCTGGAGGCCGAGGACGGGGTGATGCGGCTGATGGCCCAGCCCAAGCTGCCGACCGTGGTGGAGCGTTACCTCAAGGCGGTGCAGGCCGACAACCCGGTCGGGGCGATGATCAGCTACCCCGGCTCGCCCCTGCTCAGCGCGCAGACCCTGCGCGAGCAGGACCGCATGGCCGTGTGCGAGCTGCAGGATGCCGAAGCGGCCTCGCTCAAGGCGCTGTTCGCGCATGACAGCCGGGTGGCGGTGCTGCACGCCGACGGCTACGCACAGAACAAGGCACTGCTGCCGCCCAAGGCCAACGGCGTGAAGATCGGCCGTGGCCTGGTCCTGATCGACCCGCCCTACGAGGGCCAGGATGCCGAGTACCAGCGCATCCTTGCCTCGGTGAGCGAGATCCTGGCGCGGTGGCCGCAGGCCAGCTTCGCCATCTGGTTCCCGATCAAGCAGCGCCGCACCATCCTGCACTTCCTGCGCAAGGCCTGCGCCCTGCCGGTGAAGTCGGTGCTTACAGTAGAACTACTGGTTCGGCCCGATGACTCTCCCCTTCGGCTCAACGGCAGTGGCATGCTGTTGCTCAACCCGCCCTGGCAGTTCGACCAGGTGCTGGCCCCGGCCATGCCTGCGCTGAAGCAGTATCTGGGCGAAGCCGGCGCCAGTACCCGCCTGCAGTGGCTCAAGCAGGCCGAGTAACGCCACGACCGCCCGCTGAACGGCGTGAGTGTTTCGTTCACGGAACGCGCCCCCGGGGATGCGAGAATCCGAAGACCACCAAGGAATCACCGGTATGGCTACCCGTAACCGCATGCCGCCCTGGCACGAAGTTTTCAAAGCGCCCAGCGGCCATGAGCTGCTGATCCGCCCGATTCGTCCCGAAGACGACGAACCCCTGAAGGGAGCGTTCAGTCTGTTCGGGCCCGCAGAAGTGCGCGACCGGCTGACGCAGTCGGTCGATGAGCTTTCCGCAGAGGCGGCGTATCGACTCACCCATCCCAACGTCAAGAACGAGATCGTTCTGGTCGCCGCCGAAAACGAGCAGGCAGGCGTTGCGGTGGTCGGTGCGCTGGCACGCGCGTCGATCATCCCGGGCACGAAGGATGCCGAATACTCGATCCTCATCAGCCGGTTCCTCATCGGCCAGGGCCTCGGCCGGCAGTTGATGCGCAAGCTGGTCAAGTGGGGCAAGGGCAAATACCTGGATCACCTGTACGGCGACGTGCTGGAAGCAAACGAACCGATGAAGCAGCTGGCCGCCTCGCTGGGCTTCAAGGCCGTGCCGCATCCGCAGGGCACGCCCGGCCTGGTGCGCATGGTGCTGGACCTCGATCCGGGTCAGTAAGAGGTCATCACGTGGCGGTCTGCTAAAATCGACCGCTCATGTCACGCACCTCAACTCCTACACCGCCGCTGCCCCGTTCCGGGCAGCTCCGCGCCTGGTGGCGCGCTCCCGCCTCGCCCACGGCGCTGGCGTGGTACATCGCACGCGCTGCGGAAACGCACGACGGGCCGTTGCTGGTCATCGCGCGCGACAATCACGGCGCCAACCAGATCGAGTCCGACCTGCGCACCCTGCTGGGCGCCGCGTCGGACCTGCCGGTGGTGGCCTTCCCGGATTGGGAAACGCTGCCCTACGATGCCTTCAGCCCCCATCCGGACATCATTTCGCAGCGCCTGGCCGCACTGCACCAGTTGCCGACGCTGCGCCGTGGCATCGTGGTGGTGCCGGTGCAGACCCTGCTGCAGCAGCTGGCCCCGCTCAAGTACATCATCGGCGGCAGCTTCGACCTGAAGGTCGGCCAGCGCCTGGATCTGGATGCGGAAAAGCGCCGGCTGGAAGCGGCCGCCTACCGCAACGTGCCGCAGGTGATGGACCCGGGCGATTTCGCCGTGCGCGGTGGCCTGCTCGACGTGTTCCCGATGGGCGCGGAAGCGCCGTTGCGGATCGAGCTGTTGGATGAGGACATCGATTCGATCCGCGCCTTCGACCCGGAAAGCCAGCGATCGCTGGACAAGGTCGACGCGGTGCGCATGCTGCCCGGCCGCGAAGTGCCGTTGGACGAACTGAGCGTATCGCGGGTGCTGGCCACCCTGCGCGAGCGGTTCGACGTGGATACCCGGCGCAGTGCGCTGTACCAGGATCTCAAGTCCGGGCTGGCACCGGCTGGCGTGGAGTACTACCTGCCGCTGTTCTTCGACGCGACCGCCACGCTGTTCGATTACCTGCAGCCGAACGCGCTGCCGGTGATCGCGCCGGGCGTGGGCGAGGCGGCGGCTTCGTTCTGGGCGCAGACCCAGAACCGCTATGAGCAGCGCCGGCACGATGTGGAGCGCCCGTTGCTGGCACCCACCGAGCTGTACCTCAGCCCGGAAGGCCTGAGCGCGCGTTTGAACACCCTGCCGCGCATCGAGGTCTGGAGCGCCGACCACCCACGCATCGACGAAGCCACGCCGCTGGGTGACCAGCCGCTGCCGCCGCTGCCGGTGGCCGCGCGCGATGCGCCGGCCGGTGAAGCGCTGAAATCGTTCCTGGGCCACTACCCGGGTCGGGTGCTGATCGCCGCCGATTCGCCGGGCCGCCGCGAAGCGTTGCTGGAAGTGCTGCTGTCGGCCGAACTGAAGCCGCCGGTGGTGGCCGACCTGCCGACCTTCCTGGCCGATCCGGGCCAGCGCTTCGCCATCACGGTGGCGCCGCTGGAAGACGGCTTCGCGCTTGATGTACCGCCGCTGGCGGTACTGACCGAGCGCCAGCTGTTTCCCGAGCGCGCCGGCACGACCCGGCGCAGCCGACGGGTCGGGCGCGAGCCGGAAGCGATCATCCGCGACCTGGGCGAGCTCACCGAAGGCGCGCCGATCGTCCATGAAGACCATGGCGTCGGCCGCTATCGCGGGCTGATCGTGCTGGACGCCGGCGGCATGCCGGGCGAGTTCCTGGAGATCGAATACGCCAAGGGCGACCGGCTGTATGTGCCGGTGGCCCAGCTGCACCTGATCAGCCGCTACTCCGGCGCCTCGCCGGAGACTGCGCCGCTGCATTCGCTCGGTGGCGAACAGTGGAGCAAGGCCAAGCGCCGCGCGGCCGAGAAGGTCCGTGACGTGGCCGCCGAACTGCTGGAGATCCAGGCCCGCCGCCGCGCGCGCGCCGGCCTGGCGCTGCACGTGGACCGCGCGATGTACGAGCCGTTCGCGGCCGGCTTCCCGTTCGAGGAAACCGCCGACCAGCTCGCCGCGATCGATGCGACCCTGCGCGACCTGGCCAGCAGCCAGCCGATGGACCGCGTGGTCTGCGGCGACGTCGGCTTCGGCAAGACCGAAGTGGCCGTGCGCGCCGCGTTCGCCGCCGCCAGCGCCGGCAAGCAGGTCGCCGTGCTGGTACCGACCACGCTGCTGGCCGAACAGCACTACCGCAACTTCCGCGACCGCTTCGCCGATTGGCCGCTGCGGGTGGAAGTGCTGTCGCGCTTCAAGAGCACCAAGGAGATCAAGGCCGAGCTGGAAAAGGTGGCGGCCGGCACCATCGACGTCATCATCGGCACCCACCGCCTGCTGCAGCCGGACGTGAAGTTCAAGGACCTGGGCCTGGTGGTGGTGGACGAGGAACAGCGCTTCGGCGTGCGCCAGAAGGAAGCACTGAAGGCGATGCGGGCCAACGTACACCTGCTGACCCTGACCGCCACGCCGATTCCGCGCACGCTCAACATGGCCATGGCCGGCCTGCGCGACCTGTCGATCATCGCCACCCCGCCGCCGAACCGGCTGGCGGTGCAGACCTTCATCACCGTCTGGGACAACGCGCTGCTGCGCGAAGCGTTCCAGCGCGAACTGGCTCGTGGCGGCCAGCTGTATTTCCTGCACAACGACGTGGAAAGCATCGGCCGCATGCAGCGCGACCTGGCCGAGCTGGTGCCCGAGGCACGCATCGGCATCGCCCACGGGCAGATGCCCGAACGCGAACTCGAGCGGGTGATGCTGGATTTCCAGAAGCAGCGCTACAACGTGCTGCTGTCGACCACGATCATCGAATCGGGCATCGACATCCCCAACGCCAACACCATCATCATCAACCGCGCCGACCGGTTCGGCCTGGCCCAGCTGCACCAGCTGCGTGGCCGCGTCGGCCGTTCGCACCACCGCGCCTACGCCTATCTGGTGGTGCCGGACAAGCGCTCGATGACGCCCGATGCCGAAAAGCGCCTGGAAGCCATCGCCTCCATGGACGAACTGGGCGCCGGCTTTACCCTGGCCACGCACGATCTTGAGATCCGCGGCGCCGGCGAACTGCTGGGCGAAGACCAGAGCGGGCAGATGGCCGAGGTGGGCTTCAGCCTGTACACCGAACTGCTTGAGCGCGCGGTGCGCAGCATCCGGCTGGGCAAGCTGCCTGACCTGGATTCCGGCGAGGAAGTGCGCGGTGCCGAGGTTGAGCTGCACGTGCCGGCGCTGATCCCGGACGACTACCTGCCCGACGTGCACACCCGCCTGACCCTGTACAAGCGCATCAGCAGCGCGCGTGACAGTGGCGAGCTGCGCGAACTGCAGGTAGAGATGATCGACCGCTTCGGGCTCCTGCCGGACGCGGCCAAGCACCTGTTCGCGGTGGCCGAGCTGAAGCTGCAGTGCAACGCACTGGGCATCCGCAAGCTGGAACTGGGCGAGAACGGCGGCCGCATCGTGTTCGAGGCCAAGCCGTCCATCGACCCGATGGCGGTCATCCAGATGATCCAGAAGCAGCCGAAGCTGTACACCATGGATGGCCCGGACAAGCTGCGCATCAAGGTGCCGCTGCCGTTGCCCGAAGACCGCTTCAACGCGGCCAAGGCGCTGCTGACCACGCTGACGCCGGGCTGACCGCCCGCGACGGTAGAGCCGACTGTTAGTCGGCTACGCGGACTAACCGCTCCGCGAAGGTAGAGCCGACTGTTAGTCGGCTACGCGGACCGGACCCGAGCGCGGACAGCAGCGGACTAACAGTCCGCTCTACCGTCCGCTCTACCTCGGACGCCGCTTGTACAAAAAGGGCCCGGCATTGCCGGGCCCCTTCGCTTACCAGATCACCACGCGCTTGTCGTCGGCACGCACCATCGCGTCGCCCGGCTTGCACTCGAACGCCTGCGCGAACGCCGGCATGTTCGACGGCGCGCCATTGGCACGGAAGTTCGCCGGCGCATGCGGGTCGGTGTTCAGGCGCACGCGCAGTTCGCCGTCGGTGAAGTTGCGGCGCCACACGGTGGCCCAGTTCATGAAGAAGCGTTGGTCCTGGCTGTGCCCATCCACGGCGACATTGGCCTTGGGGTTCTCCTTCAGCGCCATCTGCAGCGCGTCGTAGGCCACGGTCAGGCCGCCCAGGTCGCCGATGTTCTCGCCCAGGGTCAGCTTGCCCTTCACGTTCACGCCCGGCAGCGATTCATAGCCATCGAACTGCGCCACGAGCTGGTCGGTGCGACCCGTGAAGGCCTTGCGGTCGCTGTCGGTCCACCAGTTGTCGAAGTTGCCATTGGCAGCGAACTGGCTGCCCGAATCATCGTAGCCGTGCATCATTTCGTGGCCGATCACCGCACCGATGCCGCCGTAGTTCAGCGCCGGATCGGCCTTGGCGTCGAAGAACGGCGCCTGCAGGATCGCGGCCGGGAACACGATCTCGTTCTTCGTCGCGTTGTAATAGGCATTGACGGTCTGCGGGGTCATGCCCCACTCGGTCTTGTCGACCGGCTTGCCGATCTTGTTGAGCATGTAGCGGTAGTTGAACGCGCGCGCGGCCTGCATGTTGCCCAGGTAGCTGTCGGCGTTGGTCTCAAAGCCCGACCAGTCGCGCCACTTGTCCGGGTAACCGATCTTCGGGGTGAAGCTGGCCCACTTCTCCAGCGCCTTCTTGCGGGTGTCTTCGCCCATCCACTCCAGCTTCTCCAGGCGCGCCTTCAGTGCCACCGAGAGGTTATCCACCAGGTGCTGCATCTGTTCCTTGGACTCGGCCGGGAACACCGCGTCCACGTACAGCTGGCCAAGGCCTTCGCCGATGGAAGTGTTGACCGACTCCAGCACGCGCTTCCAGCGCGGCTGCATTTCCTTCTGGCCACGCAGGGTGGTGCCGTAGAAGTCGAAGTTGGCCTTTTCGAACGCGCTGCTCAGGTAAGGCGCCGCGTCATCGACGGTGTGGAAGCGCAGATAGGCCTGCCAGGTCGACGCCGGCACCTCGGTGAGCATCTTGTCCACTTCGCCGAAGAAGCCCGGCTGGGCCAGCGAGAATTTCTGTGCGGCCGGCACCTTCAGGGTGTCGAACAATGCAGTCCAGCTGAAGTTCGGAGTCAGCTTGTCCGCTTCAGCGGCGCTGACCGGGTTGTAGCGCTTGGCCGGGTCACGCAGTTCGATGCGCGACAGCGAGGCCTTGGCCAAGCGGGTTTCGAACTCCATCACCGCCTGCGCCTGGGTCTTGGCCTGCGCGGCGTCCACCCCGGACAGGGTCAGTGCCTGCGCGATGTAGGCCACATAGGCCTCGCGGATTTTGGCCTGCGATTCGTCGAAGTAGTAGCCCTTTTCCGGCAGGCCCAGGCCGCCCTGGCCGACATAGGCGATGACGTTGGCCGAGTCCTTGTAGTCGGCGTTGGCCGACAGCGAGAACAGCACGCCCTGGCCCTGTGCCTGGCTGTCGCGCAGGTACTGGGTGATGGCGGCGGTGTCGTTCAGCGCGGCGATCTTGTCCAGCTGCGGCTGCAGCGGGGCGATGCCGGCCGCTTCGATCTTTGCTTCATCCGAGCCGGTCTTCCAGATATCACCGATCTTGGCTTCCACCGAGCCGGCCTTGGCCTGGCTGGCGGCCGCCTGCTGCACCAGCGCGTGCTGCACTTCCAGCGAGCGCTCGCGCAGGATCTCGAAGCTGCCCCAGGTGGTCTGGTCGTTCGGCACCGGGTTGGCCTTGAGCCAGCTGCTGTTGACGAACCCGTTGAGGTCGGTACACGCGGCGATGGCCGGATCCAGGTCGGCGCTGTTGAGCGAGATCAGCGGCGTCTTGATCTGCGACAGATCGAACGCCGGCTTGGCATCGGCCACGGCGGCAGCCGGCGCGGTATCGGTCTTGCCACAGGCCGCCAGCGACGCGGCGATGGCAACGGTCAGGCCCAGCGGGACCAGCTTGGAAAACTTCATTCGACTCTCCGGCTACAGGGAAGCATCACCCGCAATGCGGGCAATCAGGCAGCGTAGCGCGGGTGAGCGGGTTCGGGACCGGCCAAAGGTCACAGGCTGTATCGACCAACGGTGGATACCTGCCTGCCCCCGCCCGGTAGGTGCGGACCGTTGGTCCGCACGCACGGAGCGCAGGGAAATCCACCAACGGTGGCTATTTACCGTGCTTTGCCCTGGTTCGCCACGGCCTCAGCGGCCTTGCGGGCTGCTTCCGGGTCGCCCAGGTAGCGGAACGACTGCACGGTCAGGTCTTCGTTGAGCTCGAACAGCAGCGGGATGCCGGTCGGGATGTTGAGCTCCAGGATGGCTTCCTGCGAGACGTTGTTGAGGTACTTGTACAGCGCGCGCAGCGAATTGCCGTGCGCGGTGACCAGCACCGTCTTGCCGTCCTTCAGCTGCGGCGCGATCGCGTCGAACCAGTACGGCAGCACGCGGTCCAGCGTGGTCGCCAGCGACTCCGTGCCCGGCAGCGCATTGCGGTCCAGCGTCGAGTAGCGACGGTCGTGGATCGGGTGGCCCGGATCCTCGCGGTCCATCGCCGGGGGCGGGATGTCGTACGAACGGCGCCAGATCTTGACCTGGTCCTCGCCGTGCTTGGCCGCCGTCTCGGCCTTGTCCAGGCCCTGCAGCCCACCGTAGTGACGCTCGTTGAGGCGCCAGCTCTTGCTCACCGGCAGCCAGTCCTGGTCCAGCTCGGCCAGTGCGCCCTGCAGCGTGTGGATCGCGCGCTTCAGCACCGACGTGTGCGCCACATCGAACTGCAGCCCCTCTTCGCGCATCAGGCGGCCGGCGGCGGCGGCCTCGCGGCGGCCCTGCTCGGTCAGTTCCACGTCCACCCAACCGGTGAAGCGGTTGTCCAGGTTCCACTGGCTCTGGCCGTGGCGCAACAGTACGAGTTTCCGGGTCACTGCGGTTTCTCCGAGGGGATGGCGAGGCAGACCCCCATTGTAGCGGCAGCCGCCGGTTCAGGGATGTGGATGACCGTGATGGCCCTGCGCGTCCGGGCTGCTGCGGCGTGGCTCATGCGTCCGCCCATGCGCGTGTCCGGCATGGTCATGGTCATGATCGCCGTGCCCCGCCTTCACCGCCGGCGTGCCATCGCCGCAATCATCCCCGCAATGGTCCGCCTCGATCTGCAGCGTCACATGATCGATGCCGAACTCCTCGTGGAGCGCCGTGCCCAGCCGGCGGCGCAGCCCGTCCGCATCCACGCCTTCGGCGACCACCACATGCGCGGTCAGCGCCGGCGTGCTCGAGGCCAGCGCCCACACATGTAGATCGTGCACATCCTGCACGCCCGCGTGCGCGCACAACCGCGCGCGCACCGCCTCCACCTGGATGCCCTTGGGCACGCCTTCCAACAACACATTGATCGACTCGCGCATCAGCACCCACGTGCGCGGCAGCACCCACAGCCCGATCAGCACCGCCAGGATAGGATCGATCGGCCTCCACCCGGTCCAGCGGATCAGCAGCGCGCCGATGATCACCGCCACCGAACCCAGCATGTCCGCCCACACTTCCAGGTAGGCGCCCTTCACGTTGAGGCTCTCACCGCTGCCCGCGCGCAGCAGACGCATCGAAATCAGATTGATCACCAGCCCGAAGGCCGCGATCACCAACATGCCGGTCGACGCGATTTCCTGCGGCTGGCGGAACCGCGCCACCGCCTCCCACAGGATGTAGCCGGCCACCACGAACAGCATGCCGCCATTGATCATCGCGCCCAGCGCTTCCAGCCGCGCATAGCCGTAGGTGCGCCGTGCATCCGGTGGGCGCCGGCTCAGCCGCACCGCCACCAGCGCGATCATCAGTGCCAGCGTGTCGGTGGCCATGTGCGCCGCATCGGACAACAGCGCTAGGCTGTTGGTCCAGAAAGCGCCCACCACCTCCACGATGAGGAAGGTGGTGGTCAGCCCCAGCGCCCACCACAACGGCTTCTCGTGGCGGATCTCGCTCGGCAGGTGATCGTGGTCGTGACCCATGGCAACAGCTCCTGTGCAATGGGCAAAGCCTACTGCGGCAGCCGCCGGGGAGACTATTACGGTGTTTATAACATTGCAGGACTCGCCGTCTGGGCATGGGGCGTGCCCGGAAACCGCTGCAGCACAAGGCTCGGCACGGCGCATCCCTCGATCGAGGGATTCGACAGGGTCGCCGACGTCAAATAATATTGATTCTCAATTGCTTCGCAGCCCCCGCCGCCGTGTCCCGTTCGCTACCGCCCTCCCCCTCCCCGACCGTACCGGCCGGTGCCACCCCGCGCCGCGCATCGCCGCGCAAGGCTGGAAACGGCGTGCTCTGGGCGCGCGGCGGGCTGGCCCTGCTCGGCGGCTACGCGGTTGCGGCCACCTGGGCTGCCGCGCTGGCGCGCCTGCTGCCCGGCAGCCTGGCGGATGCCGCACTGGCCGCGACCATGGCCTCGTTCGTGATCTACACCCTCGCCGCGATCTGGGCCTATGCAGCGCGCAGCGTCGCACGTGCGGCGGTGGAGCTGGCACTGGCAGCCGCCGTCGGCGCGGCACTGTCCACCCTGCTGGCCGGGAGCGCGGCATGAGCCAGGGCTTCCGCCAGTCGCAGGCGGTGCTGCACACCTGGTCCGGCCTGGTGGTCGGCTGGGTGCTGTACCTGATCTTCATCGCCGGCACCGCCAGCTACTGGCGGGTGGAACTGACCCGCTGGATGCAGCCGGAACTGACCCTGCCGGCCACTACCGCGATCGCGCTGGAACAGGCGCAGGCCTTCCTGGCGCGCACCGCGCCGGATGCCACGCGCTGGTCCATCGAACTGCCCGGCAGCCGCAGCAACGCCACCACGGTGCGCTGGCAGCCCAAGGATGCACCGGAACCCAAACGCGGCCAGCCCAACCCGTGGCAGGCCACGCTGGATGCAAACGGCACCCCGGTGCAGGCGCGCGAAACGCGCGGCGGCGATTTCTTCTACCGCCTGCACTTCGACCTGCACTACGTGCCGGTGATCTGGGCACGCTGGTTCGTCTGCTTCTGCACCATGTTCATGCTGGTGGCCATCGTCAGCGGCGTGATCACCCACAAGAAGATCTTCGCCGACTTCTTCACCCTGCGCCGCGGCAAGGGCCAGCGCAGCTGGCTGGACGGGCACAACGCACTGGCGGTGCTGTCGCTGCCGTTCCACCTGATGATCACCTACACCGGGTTGATCACGCTGATGACCGTGTACATGCCGTGGGCGGTGGATGCCAACTTCGGCGGGCGCGATGCGTTCTTCGCCGAGCTGTTCCCGCGCGAGGCCAAGGTCGAGCCGCTGGACCAGGCCGCCACGCCACCGGCACTGGCGGCCCTCTTACCGGTGGCCGCGCGGCAGTGGGGCGAAGGCCATGCCGCCTCGGTGGTGGTTGACCAGCCCGGCGATGCGGCGATGCGCATCACCCTGCGCCGCGACAGTGGCGACCGCATTGCCGACAGCGGCGAACCACTGCGCTTCGATGCCCGCGGCACGCTGCTGGGTGAGGCCCCGCGACGCTCGGCCACCGTGTACACCCGCGACGGCATGATCGGCATGCACGCCGGCCGTTTCGCCCCCACCGCGATGCGCTGGCTGTTTTTCCTGTCCGGCGTGGCCGGCACGCTGATGGTGGCCACCGGGCTGGTGCTGTGGACGGTGAAGCGGCGCGAACAGCTGCCCGATCCCGCCCGCCCGCACCTGGGTTTCCGCATCGTGGAACGCCTGAACATCGGCTTCGTGGCCGGCCTGCCGGTGGCGATGCTCGCGTTCCTGTGGGGCAACCGGCTGTTGCCGGCCGCACTGGAGCAACGCTCCAAGGCTGAAATCAGCGTGTTCTTCGCCGCGTGGGCGGTGTGCCTGGTGCATGCCACGCTGCGCCTGCCGCGCCGCGCGTGGGTGGAACAGCTCGCCTGTGCAGGCGTGCTCGCCGTGCTGCTGCCGGTGTTCAACGTGGCGGCCTGGCACGGCGGCATGTTCACGGCCTTTGCCGCAGGCGACCTGGCCAAGGGCGGCATGGATGTCGGCCTGCTGCTGATCGGTGTCGGCCTGTTGTGGGCTGCGCGCAAGGTCAACCGGCATGTGCCGGCGCAGCGTCGTGTGCGTGCGCCACGCGCCAGCGCGGCCACCGCGACCGGGCCCGGCGCATGACCGTGCTTGCCCTGCTGCTGTCGCTGTTCGGCTTTGCGTGCCTGTCGCTGGCGATGGAACGCCACCACCGGGATGTCTTCGGTACCGCCCCTGCGCCGGCGCGCCGCCGCCGGCTGCGGCTGCTCGGCTGGGTCGCACTGGGCGCCGCCGTGGCCTGCAGCATCAGCGCCTGGGGCCTCGCCTACGGCGTCATCGCCGGTTGCGGCATCCTCGCCGCCGGTGCCGCCCTGCCCCTGCTCTGGCTCAGCTACCGGACCGCGCCCACGGCGCGACCCTCGCCACGCTCCGCCGCACCGCGTGCGCCCGATTCCTGATCTTCGCTGCTACCGAGGCTTTCCCATGTCCCGCTTCCGCACCGCTGGCGCCCCGCGCCGGACCACCCTTGCCCTGTGCCTGGCGCTGGCCGCCACGGCGCCCTCTCTGGCGCAGGCCCAATCCGTCGCCACGCCGGACGGGGACACCCCGAAGACCACCGAGCTGGACAAGGTGATGGTCACCCAGCGCACCGAGGGCTACCAGGTGTACGGAACCAACACCGCCACCAAGCTGCCGTTGACCCTGCGCGAAACCCCGCAGTCGCTCACGGTGTTCACCCGCCAGCGCATCGAGGATTTCAACCTCATCACCATCGCCGAAGTACTGCAGCAGACCCCGGGCGTGACCGTGCAGTCGTATGACAGCAACCGCACCCTGTTCAATGCGCGTGGCTTCGCGATCAACAACTTCATGTTCGATGGCGTGCCGACCAACTACACCACCGGTGCCGGCGGCAACTCGATCCTCAGCGACACCTCGATCTACGAGCGCATTGAAATCGTGCGCGGCGCCAGCGGCCTGGTGACCGGCTCGGGCAATCCCTCGGCCACGGTCAACATGGTGCGCAAGCGCCCGACCGACACCTTCCAGGCCAGTACCAGCCTCAGCGCCGGCTCGTGGGACTACCAGCGCGGTGAAGTGGATGTCTCCGGCCCGCTCACCGACAACGGCCGTGTGCGCGGCCGCTTCGTCGGCGCCTACACCGACAAGGAAAGCTGAGTGCGTTTCCAGCATGACAAATCGCCCAGCCTGTACGGCGTGATCGAAGCCGACCTCACCGACAGCACCCGCCTGCGCGCCGGCATCGATTACCTCAAGACCGAATCCGACGGCGGCGCCTGGAGCGCCTCGCCGCTGTTCTTCCGCGATGGCAGCACCGCGAAGATGCCGCGCTCTTACAGCGCCGCAGCACGCTGGAACGAATGGAACCGCGAAAGCACCAACTATTCCCTCACCCTGGAGCAGCAGTTCGGGGCCGGCTGGAGCGGTCGCCTGGCCTACAACCGCCGCAACACCGACACCGACAGCCTGCTGCTGGCCGGCTCCAATACCGGCAACTGGGCCGACCCGGTCACCGGCCTGGGCCTGCGCATCGCCGATACCTATTCGGTGTCCGAAACCCGCGAAGATGCCTTGGACCTGTATGCATCGGGCCCGTTCCAGCTGTTCGGGCGCCAGCACGAACTGGTGGTGGGCGTGAACCATTACGACCGCGACCTGGACACGATCCGCGCCGGCATCAGCTCGCGCCCGTACAACGTGGCCGCCTTCCCCAGCATCTACAGCTGGGACGGCAACATCGGCAAGCCGACCACCTTCAACTACGGCATTCCCTCCAACACCACCACCACCACTGAAACCGGCTACTACGCCGCGGTGCGCCTGAACCCGATCGACCCGCTCAAGGTCATCGCCGGCGTGCGCTATTCGGACTACAAGAGCAGCACCGACAATTTCGACGTCAACGGTGTGTTCACCGGGCGCAGCGCGCGCACCACCGCGCACGAGCCGACCCCGTACCTGGGTGCCATCTACGACCTCAGCGCGAACATCTCCGCGTTCGCCAGCTATTCCGATGTGTTCCAGGCCACCGCGCTGCGCGACATCAACAACCAGCTGCTGGATCCGGTGACCGGCAGCAACTACGAATATGGCCTCAAGGGCGAGTTCTTCGGCGGCCGCCTGTACGGCTCGCTCAACGGCTTCTACATGAAGCAGGACAACGTGGCCACGCGCGACCCGGCCGGCGCCGACATCGTGCTGCCCGACGGCAGCGTGCCCTACATCGCCAGCAAGGGTATCGAAACCAACGGCGCCGAATTCGAACTGTCCGGTTCGATCACCGACACCTGGAGCATGACCGGCGGCTACACCTACGCCTACAGCACCAACCCGGACGGCAGCCGCTTCGCCAGCACCAGCCCCGTGCAACTGGCACGCTTCAACACGACCTGGCGCCACGGCAGGTGGATGGTCGGCGGTGGGTTCACAGTGCAGAGCGAGATCTACCAGATGCAGCCGATCCCGACCGGGCGCTACACCGCGGCCGGGGCCCCGATCACCGCCACCGGCAAGATGCGCCAGGGCGGGTATGTGCTGTTCGACCTGATGGGGCGGTACCGGATCACCGACAACGTGAGCGTGGGGGTGACCGTGACCAACCTGTTCGACAAGGTGTATTACCGGAATGTCGGGTTCTTCAATTCGGGCTACTGGGGCGAGCCGCGCCGGGTGTTGTTCAATCTGCGGGCCAGTTTCTGAGGGGCAGTCACGCAGGGCATGGCTCCATGCGGCGCGGTAGGCGACGACCGTTGGTCGTCGCGGCCACATTGCGCATGGTGGGCTGACCAATGGGGCATAGCTGAGGGGTGTGGCGCCGGTTAGGATCGGGTGGGCGGCGTATCGCCGCCTGCCCCGTTCCGCTGGAAGTTTCCGATGCCGCTTCGTGCCCGTTCCGCCGCCGCCCGCCTGATCCTGGCCGGGCTTGTCCTGGTTCCCCTGCTTGCCGCCGCCCGCGAGGTTCCCGCGCCGGCCGAACATGTGGATGCCGACGGCCCCTACGTGTTCATGACCAGCAAGGGCCACCAGGCGCAGTGGGTGTGCAATGACCACGTGGTCGAGCGTGACCTGCCGGCGCGCGGTGCCGGCACCGTGGTGCTGCCCGAATGCGGCTACCCGCATCCGTTGACGGTGGCTGCGCCTCAGCGGGCCAGCACCGCGCAGTACCCGGCCACGCCGCGCATCGTGGCGGTGTCGGACATCCACGGTCAGTACGGCCTGCTGGTGAAGCTGCTGCGCGCCCATCATGTCATCGATGACGACGACCACTGGTCGCTGGGCAGCGCAACGCTGGTGGTGGCCGGCGATGTATTTGATCGTGGCCCGCAGGTGACCGAGGCCTTCTGGCTGCTGTACAGCCTGCAGCAGCAGGCCGCTGCGGCCGGTGGCGCGGTGCACTTCGTGCTGGGCAACCATGAAACCATGGTGCTGTACGACGACCTGCGCTACGTGAACCCCAAATACCTCAAGAGCGCCCAGCTGCTGGGCCGCAGCTACCCGGCGCTGTACGGCGCCGACTCGGTGATCGGCCAGTGGCTGCGGACCCGCCCGGTAATGCTGCAGATCGGCGATACGCTGTTCCTGCACGGCGGCATCGCGCCGCAGAACCTGGACCTGGTACGCGGGCTGGACGCCACCAACACCCTGTACCAGGCTTCGGTCGGCCTGCCCAAAGACCAGGTCAAGGCCGCACCGGACACGGCACGCCTGTTCGACGGCAAGACCAGTCCGATCTGGTTCCGTGGTTACTTTGACGGCCAGATGGATACCGACCAGGTCGATACCCTGCTCAAGGACCTCGAGCTCAAGCGCATCGTGGTCGGGCATACCTCGATGCCGCACGTGAGCAGTTTCCACGGCGGGCGCATCATTGCCATCGACAGCAGCATCAAGAACGGGGAGAACGGCGAACTGCTGTTCATCGAAGACGGTGCGGTCAGCCGTGGCCTGCTCGATGGCTCACGGGTGCCGCTGGCCGAAGGAAAAATGGGCCTGGAAGACTGACCGGCCTTCACTGCTGCACTTGCCCACCCGCCACGACACTTCGTCTTCCAGCAGGTCTGCCGTCATGCGCCCTGTTCGGCGGTAACCAGCGGCTTCACCCGCGCCGGGCGGCTGGGGAAGGCGTGGCGCACGATCCTCCACATCACCTGGCCGAACTGCTTCGGCAGCGAACCGGTGTTGTAGTGCTGGCCATAGCGCGCGCAGATCTCCTTCACCTCCACCGCGATGGCGGCGTAACGGTTGGCCGGCACATCGGGGAAGAAATGGTGCTCGATCTGGTGACTCAGGTTGCCGGTCATTACGTTCATCGCCTTGCCGCCGGCAATGTTCGACGAACCGCGCAGCTGGCGCAGGTACCAGTGGCCACGGCTTTCATCGCGCACGCATTCCTTCGGGAAGGTCTCCGCGTCGGCGGTAAAATGCCCGCAGAAGATCACCACATAGGTCCACACATTGCGGATCACATTGGCCACCACGTTGCCGAGCAGCACCGGCAGGAAGAACGGGCCGGCCAGCGCCGGGAACAGCAGGTAGTCCTTGAACATCTGCCTGCCCATCTTGCGCCCCACCGGACGCGCCTGTGCCAGCAGCTGGCGGAAGGTGATCTTGCCGGCAAACCAACGGCCCAGGCGCAGGTCCTGGATGGCGATGCCCCATTCGAACAGCAGCGCAAACACCACCGCCACCACCGGCTGGGTCAGGTAGAACGGGCGCCAGCGCTGTTCGGGGAAGATCCGCAGCAGGCCGTAGCCGATGTCATCGTCCAGCCCGCGTACGTTGGTGTAGGTGTGGTGGCGGAAGTTGTGGGTCTTGCGCCAGTTATCGGCGGTGCCGACGATGTCCCACTCATAGGTGCTGCCCTGCAGCTGCGGGTCGCCCATCCAGTCGTACTGGCCATGGATGACGTTGTGGGCCAGTTCCATGTTTTCCAGGATCTTGGACAGCGCCAGCAACACCACGCCGGCAATCCAGGCCGGAATCAGCACGCTGTGCACGAATGCGCCCAGGAACAACAGCGCGCGGCCGGCCACGCCGGTCCAGCGCACGCCCGCGACCACGCGCCGGATGTAGCGCGCATCGGCGTCACCCAGCGTCGCCAGGTGGCGGGCACGCAGGGCGTCCAGTTCGTTGCCGAACGCGTCGAGTTCGGCGGCGGACAACACGCGGTTATGCACGGCAGGCATGCTCAGAGCTCCAGGATCAGGTCGGTGCTGGCGCTGTTCACGCACAGCTTCACTTGCGTGGCCGGTTCGGCCGCGTACTCGCCGGTCAGGGTGTGGCGGGTCACGCCACTGGCTTTGCCGCACACACAGGTATTGCAGATGCCCATGCGGCAGCCGCTGGCCGGGCGCAGCCCTTCGGCTTCCAGCGCCTGCAGCAGCGAGGTACCGCGCGGCAGTTCCAGGCTGCGGCCACTGCGGCGCAGCTCCACGCGCACCGTGCCGGTTTCTGCATCAGGCAGCACCGGCGGGGTGAAGGCTTCGGACTGAAGCGTGGCCACCCGTCCCTGCAGCCGCGTGTTGGCGGCCTCGACGAAACCGCCCGGTCCACAGGCCATCACCTGCGCGCTGGAAATATCGCCCAGCGCGCTGAAATCGTAGTCGCCCACGCGCGCGGCCGGCGCGGTCGGATCGCGGGTCAGCGCAAGGTGCACGCGGAAACCGGGGTGGCGGGCGGCGATATCGGCCAGCTCGTCGGCGAAGCACACCGCCTCGCGCTGCTGCGCCCAGTACACCAGGTCCACCTGCACCGGCATGCCGGCGGTCTCCATCTGGCGTACCAGCGCGCGCATCGGGGTGATGCCGCTGCCCGCAGCGAGCAGCAGCACCCGCGCCGCAGGCGCCGCCGCCAGGGTCATCTCACCGAAGGCCTGGCCCAGCTCGAACACCTCGCCCACCTGCGCGTGCTGCGCCAGGTGCTGGCTGACCTTGCCGCCCGCGACCATTTTCACGGTGATCGCCAGGCAGCCGTCATCCAGCAGGGTCGGGCTGTAGCTGCGCGACAGCCGGCGGCCGTCCACTTCCACGCCCAGATTCACGTGCTGGCCCGGGGCCACCCCGCGGAAATGCCGGTTCGGGCGCAGGACCAGAGTGACCGCGTCGGCGCTGGCCGCATTGCGGGACACCAGCCGTGCCCGCGCCCGGCGCAGGGTCCATAGCGGATGCACCCGGCCGGCCCAGAAGTCGAAAAGCTCCTCGGACACCCAGTGGCGGGGCGAGAGGGAGGAACGGCGGGCGGCAGGACGAGGAAGTGCGCTCATGCCGCCACTATACGGGCGAGCATACAGCTGTGTATACAGTTGTATATTGCCCAGACCGGCTATGATTCAGGGACTTGACCGTCTGGCCTCTGGATGACCCCGCCCGATTCGCACCTGACCGTCCACGACGACGCCCTGCCGGCCCGCAAAGCCTCGATTTCACGTGAGGATCTGCTGGCCGCCGCCCTGACCCTGATCGGCCCGCACCGCAGCGTGTCGACCCTGAGTCTGCGCGAGGTTGCCCGCGAAGCCGGGATCGCCCCGAATTCCTTCTATCGTCAGTTCCGCGACATGGATGAACTGACGGTGGCCCTGATCGACCTGGCCGGCCGTTCGCTTCGCACCATCATTGGTGAGTCGCGGCAGCGCGCGGCATCGTCGGATCGCAGTGTCATTCGCCTGTCGGTGGAAACGTTTTTTGAACAGCTGCGCGCCGACGACCGCCTGCTGCACGTATTGCTGCGCGAAGGCAGCGCCGGTTCGGATGCCTTCAAGCAGGCCGTCGAGCGCGAACTGAACTACTTCGAAGAAGAGCTCTGCGTGGACCTGATCCGGCTGGCGCATGCTGACAACGGCGCGCTGCTGCACGAGCCGCACCTGGTCGCCAAGGCGATCACGCGACTGGTGTTCGCCATGGGCGGCACCGCGCTGGACCAGCCGCCCGAGCGCGACCCGGAAATGATCGAACAGACCGCGCAGATGCTGCGCATGATCATCACCGGAGCGCGAACGATCGCGGGATATCCGCCGACTCGCTGAGCCTTCACGGCTGCTCAGGGTGCGGCACCTGCCGCCGCGTCATATCCTCCGCCCACATGCTCGACACCCTTCCGTCAATGGCGGCGCCGTACACCTTGATGGTGTACGCGCCGTCAGGTCCGGTGACCGCGGTGTCGAAGCTGTCGATTCTGATTTCGCCCACACCGGCCTTGAGCACGCGGATGCAGGTGTGGCCGAGGCTGTGACTCTGCCCCTGCGCCCCGTAATAACAGACCTCCATCCCGGCAAGCGGGCGGTGCCAGATGGCGGACCTGACCGTGTCGTTGGGGCACGCCGCCGCCACCCTGCCCGAGCAGCGCCGCAATGGCGCCTGGCTGCGCGTCATCGCCGGTCGCGCCTACGGCGA
>NZ_JAGXKC010000420.1:0-270 GCF_019091045.1 Stenotrophomonas sp. GbtcB23
GTCCACACCGAGGTTAAGCCAGATATCGGCAGAACCATCCTGCATCGCCCGGACGATACTCGATTTTCCGGAGCGCGGGGCTCCGTTGAGAATCACGATCCGTCCCGGATCACATTTGTCGCTCATGCTTCCCCCAGCCCAAAGCCATATGGGAACGGCTTCACCAAAAGTGCGATTTCGTCGCCTCCCCGCCGATCTCCTTCACCCGTCTCCGCGTCGCGCTGGTCGTGTCCTTCGGCAGGGCATCCAGCGTGAAGAACCCGCTTTCGG
>NZ_JAGXKC010000421.1:0-270 GCF_019091045.1 Stenotrophomonas sp. GbtcB23
GGTCGTCTTCATCGCCATGCTGCCTGCCTTCACTGTCGTTTATACCTCGTTCCTGGCCACAGACGGCCCGGTCTCTACCGGCGGCTTTGGTCTCGGCAGCTATGAGCGCATCCTGAGGGATTCGCCGCAGGCGATCTACAACAGCTTCCTGTTCGCTCTGGCGGCGGTTGCTCTGATCGCCGTCGTCTCCGGCCTCCTGTCTTTCATCGTGGTGCGAAAGGACAATGTCGTCTCGGGCTCGCTCGATTTGGTGCTGATGGTGCCCTATCT
>NZ_JAGXKC010000422.1:0-270 GCF_019091045.1 Stenotrophomonas sp. GbtcB23
ACAGGTCTTGGCGACCGAGATCGTCGATGGGAAATACGATGACACGGGGCTATTGCCAGCTGAGCGGAAACTCATGGAGCGGTATGATGTCGGTCGTCCAGCTATACGGGAGGCTATTTTTGCTTTAGCTCGGCGCGGTCTTGTCGAGCAGAGACAGGGCAGGAGGGTGCGGGTTCTCAAACCGAATGTCCGGCATGTCGTTTCAGAGCTTGAGCTTGTCGTCCGGGGCGTGCTTCGCGACTCGACGAGCCCCGGGCATCTGATGGAGGT
>NZ_JAGXKC010000423.1:0-270 GCF_019091045.1 Stenotrophomonas sp. GbtcB23
GAGCGACGCTACAAATAGTTTCTGTTCCAGGACTTTTGGATGTGGTCATCTCAATCAAGACCTTCCCCACGCAATCGATCAGCGGAGTCGATATGGTACACACTGAATACCAAGCGGGGCGCCTATTGATCAACGCTCGCGCCCTCTCGCGGAGTGTGCTCCCGGCCGCCTTCGTTAAGGACCAGGAGCCTCCGTTTATCTCGGCGTTCGTAGTCAGGCATCGAGAGATGATTTCTGAATTGACAATGCCGGCAGCGGGCCTCGTCATTG
>NZ_JAGXKC010000424.1:0-269 GCF_019091045.1 Stenotrophomonas sp. GbtcB23
CCGATGACGCCCATGCCGAACTCCTCCCGCGGTGCGCCGACATCAACCTGGAACGAGATCATATTTCCGCGAAGAGCGAGCCCTCTCAGCATTTCGAACGAGTTGGATTCCGCCATGATGTCGAAACGGAAATCGCGTCGCGCAATGACTTCGTCCAGAACCTGCCTTCCGCCGAGGCTTTGATCGGGCAGTGCGAGCGGCTGGCCGACACAGTCCGTCAGCCGAAGCGTCTGTTTCGCGGCAAGGGGATGGTCGTGTCGCATAATCGC
>NZ_JAGXKC010000425.1:0-269 GCF_019091045.1 Stenotrophomonas sp. GbtcB23
CGTTTCTCCAGGGCGGGTACCTCAGGGCGCATGGGGCCGCCCTGACGGGACGGGTTAGGATCGCCGCCGCAACGTTGGGCCGCCACTAACGACGAAGGCTATGACCTGCTTTCGTTTCCAGTGTTCAAAATCACTTTTTTTTAACGTTTTACCAGGTGTTTCTGCCGTGGCCGACGCGCCCCTGTCCGTTGCCGACGATGGTGCCACCCCTGCGCCCGGGGTCAACCGCCCCATGGTTCAGGGAGGTGGCGCCGCCGGGCCAGCGCCGG
>NZ_JAGXKC010000426.1:0-269 GCF_019091045.1 Stenotrophomonas sp. GbtcB23
CATCTCCTTGGCCAGGTCGTGCAGGGGGAGCGTGGTCATGGCGGAACCCGTGCGGGAATCGGGTACTGCCAGACTCGGGGGGGGGCCGTGACCGGATCGTGCAGGTGCCCTGTCGTGGCGTGCACGGCGGTGGGATGTTGCCGATGAACACCGGGTTGGAAGGGAACCAGAGGTCCTGCCAGGGATCTTCGCCTTTGATGTCGGCCAGTGGCGACGGCTCAACCGTGTTGCTGCCACGTGCACGTACGAATCCGCCGCCGGGTGGCGCC
>NZ_JAGXKC010000427.1:0-269 GCF_019091045.1 Stenotrophomonas sp. GbtcB23
GGTTCAGCAAGAACTTGTCGGCGCAGTTGTCGCAAAATTCCTAACTCATGCAGCAGGTTTGCTGGAAATTTGGACTCGCTGCTATTCCAATAGCTTAGTTGCAAATGCGTCTGTCGCATATTTTTGTCGCAAGTGCTAAATTACCTGCGACATGATTTGCGACAGGGGCAGGAATTTTGAAGCTCGATATTATCGTTTCCCAAGGGCGTGTAGCTGACAAGGTGACGGGCGCGATTGAGGGTGCGGCCCGCACCGGGCAGGCGCTGGAG
>NZ_JAGXKC010000428.1:0-269 GCF_019091045.1 Stenotrophomonas sp. GbtcB23
GGCTCGGAGCGTCGGATCACCAATGTTGCTGCTGGTTCCGCCGACACGGATGTGGTGAACGTCTCGCAACTGAAGGCTCTCTCGGAGCAGGTCGATACCACGGCGACGCACTACTACAGCGTCAACGATGGTGGTGCGGCAGGTGGCAACTACAATAACGATGGTGCGACCGGTCTGAACTCGCTGGCCGCTGGCGTAGACGCCCTTGCCTCGGGCACCGGCGCTGAGGCGATCGGCAACAATGCCGCCGCTTCCGGCGAATTTGCTTC
>NZ_JAGXKC010000429.1:0-269 GCF_019091045.1 Stenotrophomonas sp. GbtcB23
GATCGCGAGTCACGCTGTTGTCATCCGTACGTAGAAGACGCGCGATACAAGACAAGGAAGCCACGTAAATGGCCTCGGCCACTTCATATGAATGTCATCGATCGCGGCTACAGAAGCATTCGAATGTTTCAAAATAAATTCGAATGAATTGGGGCGAATCATGATCGAGATCAGCCGCCGGCAATTCATGGCCGGAGTTGCCGCAGCAACGGGCGCAAGCATGATGGCGGGGTAGCCGGCCCGTTCCGCCGCTGCCGCAATCGAAATTT
>NZ_JAGXKC010000043.1:0-27280 GCF_019091045.1 Stenotrophomonas sp. GbtcB23
CGAATGGTTCCGCGGCGTCCGTGTCGTGCTTTGTCATCCGTCCATCTTGAGCGTACTGGTAGGCGCCTATGGTAGCCGCCAACCTGTACTCCCCGATGGCTGACAGCTGTCACTTGTACCGTTTCGGGCCAAAGCGAGAATTACCCCATTCCCGCACGGCGCTGCACGGCCGGCACCCACCTCAAGCCAAGGACCCTCCATGAACATGCTGCAGCAATTCGCTTCGCACACTCCGCTCTGGGTTTGGGCGCTTCTGATCTTCCTGATCACGCGCGGCGTCGCCGCGATGAAGCCGGGCGAGGTCACGCTGGGGAGGCTGGCGGTGGTGCCTGCCCTTTTCACCGCTTGGGGCCTGTGGTCGATTAGTGCGCGTTATGGCACGTCCTGGCAGGCGTGGGCGCTGTGGCTGGTCGGCATCGGCGCGGGGATGGGTATCGGCTGGATGATGCTTCGCCGTGCAGTGCTGACCGCGAACCGGGCAACCGGGAAGCTGTGGCGCAGCGCGGATTACAGCCTGCTGCCGCTGCTGCTGGTGACATTCGCGGTGAAGTACGGGTTTGAATCCGCGCTGGCGATGTCGCCGACGCTTGCGGGGGATGTTGGTTTCCGGGCGTCTTATCTGCTGCTGTCGGGCGGTTTCACTGGCATCTTCGTCGGCAAGTATCTCCGTTACCTGGGTGCATGGCGTCGTGCTACGCCGGGCGATGATCTGCAGGTAACTGGCTGAGGTACTTGCCCGCCGGGGATCCTGGATGCCGGCTGCCGGTAGGGTTGCATCCCAATCAACCGCCGGGGTGGTGAGTGATTCTTTGGGGCATGACCTCGAACGGGGGAGGCGTTTTTTCGATTTGAGGTCATGCGTTGCCGTGCCGATCACTGTTATCGGCGGTCGTTTGGGAAGCGACCCTACCAGCTCAGCTCAAAGCGTAGCTCGAGTTGCTGGCCTGGCTCCAGTGTCTTGGGTACGAGGGTGAATGCGTCTGGTGGGCCGGTTTGGGGTTCTACGCAGGTGGCGTGCGGCGCGGCGTCGTAGACCACCCAGTGTTCGGTGTTGGCACGCAGCGTCAGGCGCTGGCCGCTGTACACCAGTGTTGTGTCCTTCTGGTTGATGAAGCAGTCGTCCCATGGGCCGGGGGATGCGCTTGCCAGTGGCAACCTGGCGATGCCCTCCTCGTCACGTGGGTACATGGCGTCGGGCGCGAACAGCAACGCATCCGGCTTGCGGAACCACGGGTGCCAGCCGATTACGGCGGGCATCGGTTGGGTGCCTGCCTGCACTGCCAGGCGTAGTTCCAAGCTGTTTGGCGTTAGTTGAATGATCTGCGTTGCTGTGCCGCCGAAGGGCCAGTAGTCGTCCTCCGGAAGCTCCAGCGACAGCGTGGCGCTGTCCTCCGCGATACTGTCGATCCGCCAAGGCAGTGCGAACCCTACCCCGTGGATGGCGTGTTCGCCGAAGTTCGTTGGCAATGCATACGCCCTCCCATCGAAGTTGAAGCGCCCGCGCCGGATTCGGCCGGCCCACGGCACCATCGGGTAGCAGCCCCAGGCGATGGTGGCGGCCCCACTCTCCCGTTCGTCCACCAGCCACTCCACGCCTTCATGGCGGATGCGGGCGATGCGTCCGCCGGCCTCAGGGGCAAGTGCCACCTCCAGCTCACCCGCCCGCAACCAGTGCAGGTGGCCAGCAGGCAGTGGCGCCTGCGCGTCGGCGATGGGCAACGGGCTTTCAGTTGCCATAGGGATCAATGGTCCGGATGCTGCCGTCCGCTTCCATGTGCAGCGGGGTGCACTTCACCGAACGCAGGTGGGTGACCCCGCCCGACAACAGGGAGTCGTGATAGAACAGGTACCACTGGCCGTCGACCTCGCAGATGGAGTGATGCGTGGTCCAGCCCACTACAGGCTTGAGGATCACGCCGCCATAGGTGAACGGGCCGTACGGACTGTCGCCGATGGCGTAGCAGAGTAGATGGGTGTTGCCGGTTGAGTACGACAGGTAATACCTGCCCTGGTACTTGTGCAGCCACGGACCCTCGAAGAACCGCCGCTCGTGGTCGTCGGCGCGCAGTGGCTGGCCGTGCTCATCCAGGATGATGACTTCCCGCGTGGGCTCGGCCAGCTGGGTCATGCCTGCGTCCAGTCGGCCGACGCGCGGGCCCAGTGCCGGCGCATCGCCGGTGGGCTCTTCGTGCGTGGCGTCGTAGCGGTTGTCGCGGTACGTCTGCAGCTGGCCGCCCCAGATGCCGCCGAAGTAGAGGTAGTGCGCGCCGTCGTCGTCCTCGTATACGGCCGGGTCGATCGAGTACGTGCCGGCCATCGGCTCCGGTTCGGCGGTGAACGGACCCTCCGGGCGATCGGCCACGGCGACGCCGATGCGGAACCGCCCCTCCCCGTCCTTGGCCGGGAAGTACAGGTAGTAGCGGCCGTCACGGTGGGCCGCGTCTGGAGCCCACATCTGCTTTGCGGCCCAGGGCACGTCACGCACATGCAGGGCCATGCCGCAGTCGGTGGCCTCGCCGGTGGGGCTGTCCATCCGCAGCACGTGGTAGTCCTCCATGCCGAAGTGCCCGCCGTCATCGTCGAATGGTGCGCCGGCGTCGATGTCGTGCGAGGGGTAGATGTACAGCCGTCCCTCGAACACATGGGCCGACGGATCGGCCGTGTAGATGTGGGTCACCAGCGGCTGGGAGATGGCATGTGCCGCCAGGTGCACAAGGTTGTTGCCTTCGCGGCGCTGCTGCAGGTCCTGCTCGATGCGGGTTTCCATGCGCTTGTCGATCTTGTAGAGGAACAGCATCGCCACGGCGATCAGGAACGGGAGGGAGCAGTACACGCTCACCGTCAGGCGGATGCCGTTGACCACGCCCTCCGGCTGCTGGTCTGCGCCGGCCTGGTAGCCGTAGTACGCCAGGATGCCCGCGACCAGCGCGCCACCGATACTGAGGCCGATCTTCAGGCCGCACAGCATCGCCGAGAAGATGATCGCGGTGGCGCGGCGGTTGTTCTTCCATTCGGAGTAGTCGGCGACGTCGGCGATCATCGCCCACAGCAATGGAATGGTGATGCCGTAGAAGAAGCCGTGCAGCATAAAGGAGACGAACGCCACGGCCACGGCGGTGGGCGGGAAGAAGTAGAACACCAGCAGGAACACAGTGGAGACCAGCAAAGCGCCGCCGAATACATCGCGCTTGCCGAAACGGTCGGCCAGCCGGCGCGAGACCCCGATGCCCAGGATCATGCAGCTGATGCCGCAGGCGTTGAACAGGCTGAACGCCGAGGTTGCCGGATCCTCCGGCCAGGCGAAGCCGGACAGCCCCATGCCATTGAGCGTGGCGTTCAATCCGCCGATGAAGCGGTTGAAGCCGGTGTTGTCGAGAAAGCCTGCGAGAGCGGGCTCGCTCATGTAGTACTGGAAGTAGTAGATGTAGGTGCCGCCCTTCAACGCGAGGTTGATGAAGACCAGGATCGTCAGGGCCAGCATCACCTGCCACGGGCGGTTGCGCAGCAGGTCGGCCAGGTCCTGCAGCACGCCGCCGGTCTGCTCCTTGGCCGGCACGATGCGCTCGCGGGTGGTGGCGAAGGTGATCAGGAAGAACACGGTGCCTACCACCGCGAACACGGTCATGACCCGCTCGAAGCCCAGCACGCGGTCACCGTCACCGAGGATCAGCACCAGCGGCAGCAGCAGCACCTGGATGATGAACTGCGCGATCATCACCGCCACGAAGCGGTAGGCCGAGAGGCTGTTGCGCTGGGCCATGCTGCCGGTGAGCACACCACTGAGCGCGGAGTACGGCAGGTTGTTGGCTGCGTAGACCAGCATCAGCAGGCCGTAGGTGCCCAAGGCGTAGATGATCTTGCCCTGCGCCCCCAGCTGCGGGGTGCTGAAGGCCAGCAGCGAGAGCACGCCGAAAGGCACCGCCGTCCACAGGATCCACGGCCGGAACTTGCCCCAGCGTGTTGCGGTGCGGTCGGCGGCGATGCCGATCAGCGGGGTGAACACGAAGGCGCCCAGCAGGCCGATCACGAAGATGATCGTCGCCGCCGTGGCAGGTGGCAGCCGGTACACATCGGTATAGAAGAACGCGAGGTAGGTGATCAGCGTCTGGAAGATCAGGTTCGCCGCGAGGTCGCCCAGGCTGTAGCCCAGCTTTTCCCGTACCGACAGGACGTGCTCAGTCACGGGCAGCCTCCACGGTGAAGCGGGCCTGCACGCGGGCGTCGGCGCTGGAGCTGCCTACCCTGACCTCGTACGCGCCCGGCGGGACGACATAGGCCGCCCGCGCTTCGTCGTACTGGCGCAGGGCCTGCGTTGCATCCAGATCGAACGCAATAGTGCGCCGCTCGCCCGGGGCCAGCTGCACGCGCTGGAAGCCGCGCAGCGCCTGCTGTGCATCACCCGGCGCCGCATCGACCCGCCGCATGTACAGCTGCACCACTTCATCGCCTGCGCGCTTGCCGGTATTGGCCACGTCCACCTGCACCTTGAGTTTCCCGTCTGCGGGAATGCGGGGCGCATCCAGGCGCAGTTTGCCGTAGTCGAAGGTTGTGTAAGACAGGCCGTGCCCGAACGGGTACAGCGGCGTGCCCCGGAAGTAGCGGTAGGTTCGGCCTTCCATCGTGTAGTCGTCAAAGGCCGGCATTGCCTGGTCTGCCTTGTAGAACGTTACCGGCAGCCGCCCGCCGGGGTTGGTATCGCCAAACAGCGCCTGGCCCACGGCGGTACCGCCGCGTTGCCCGGGGTACCAGCTCATCAGGATCGCCGGCAGGTTCGCCTGCGCCCATTCCACCGCCATGGCCGAGCCGCCGGTGAGCACCATCACCACCGGCTTGCCCGTGGCGTGCAAGGCTTCCAGCAGCGCACGCTGCGGCGCGGGCAGGCGCAGGTCGGTGCGGTCACCACCGGCGAAGCCCGGGTAGTTGACCTTCATTTCCTCGCCTTCGACGTCGCCGGTCAAGCCGCCGACGAACACCACCACATCGGCATTGCGCGCGGCATCCAGAGCCTCCTCGAACGGCGGCTTGGCACCAGGCATGCGCCAGCCCAGCCGCACGCCGGCGTCGCGCTCGGCATCGAAGTATTCCAGCTTCACTTCGTACGCGCGCCCGGCCTCCAGGTCCAGGTCCACGCCATCGCCATGCAGGCGGTCGCTGCTGGTCCAATGGTCCAGGACGCGCTTGCCGTCCACGTACAGGCGATAGCCGTCGTCGGCGGCGGCCTCGATGCGGTAGCGACCCGACACCGGCGGGAGCAGCTGCCCGCTCCAGCGGATGCTGAAGCCGTCGTTGGGGACGCCCTGCCCCGGTGCGGCTTCGCCGCGGGCCAGCAGGTTGTCGGTTGGCGAGCCGCGGTCCCAGCGGAAGCCGATCTGGGCATCGGTGCGCACCAGTGCCGGCGTGCCGGAAAAATCGGCAGTGCGGAAGTACTCACCACGCAGGCCGCGCTCGGGGGAATCCACGGAAGGGCGCAGGTAGGTCGCTTCGATCAGGGGCGTGGCGCTGGGGTCGTCACGCCCTTCCACCAGGTCGACGCCGCGCGCGTAGCGCACCTCGACCCCCTTCGCGGCATCGCGGATGCCCTGCAGGATCGTTACCGGTGCGGCCGGGGTACCGAAGTAGTTGCCCAGCAGCGCCATGGTGTCATCGGCGGTGGGGCCCACCACGGCGATACGCTTGAGATTGCGTGACAGCGGCAGCAGGCCATCGTTCTTCAACAGCACCAGCGATTCCTGCGCCGCTTTGAGGGCCAGCGCGTCGTGTGCAGGGGCTTGGTTCACCGATGCCGGGATCTGTGCCCACTTCACTCGTTCCGGTGGATCGAACATGCCCAGCCGCATCCGCGCGGTGAACAGCTGGGTGACTGCGTCGTCGATCTCGGCTTCGCTGATCAGGCCCTGCTTCACTGCTGCGGGCAGCGTAGCGTATTCCTGGCCGCACTCCAGCTCCGTGCCGTTCTTCACCGCCAGCGCGGCGGCGGCTTCGCGGGTGGGGACGATTTTGTGATGCTTCCAGATATCGACGATGGCCCAGCAGTCCGAGACCACATAGCCCTTGAAGCCCCAGTCGCGCCGCAGCACGTCGCGCAGCAGGAAGTGGCTGGCGCTCGCGGATTCGCCGTAGACCCGGTTGTAGGCGCCCATCACGGCATCCACCTGACCTTCCTTCACCAGCGCCTCGAATGCTGGCAGGTAGGTGTCGTACAGGTCGCGCTTGCTGGGCCGGGCGTCGAAGTGGTGGCGGTCGGCCTCGGGGCCGCTGTGCACGGCCAGGTGCTTGGCGGTGGCGTCCAGCTTGCGGTACACCGGGTCATCGCCCTGCAGGCCGTGCACGAAGGCCACGCCCATGCGCGCGGTGAGGTACGGGTCTTCGCCGTAGGTTTCCTGGCCCCGGCCCCAGCGCGGGTCGCGGAAGATGTTGATGTTGGGCGACCAGAAGGTCAGCCCCTGGTAGCGGCCATGCGAGCCCTCGCGGATGAACTGGTGGTGCTTGGCGCGCGCTTCATCGCTGATGGTGGTGGCCACCTGCCCCATCAGCGGTACGTCGAACGTGGCGGCCAGGCCGATGGCCTGGGGGAACACGGTGGCCTGCCCTGCCCGGGCCACGCCGTGCAGGCCTTCGTTCCACCAGTCGTACGCCGGTACACCCAACCGCTCGATGGCGGGCGCGGCGTTCTGCATCTGGGCAGCCTTTTCCTCCAGGGTCATCTGCGCGACCAGCGCGGCGGCGCGGCTCTCGAAGCTGGCCGAGGTATCGAGCCACGGCTGCGGCACGGCGGCGTGGCCGGCGGTAGCCAGGCTGATGGCGGCGCAGAGCGCCAGCGTGCGGAACAGGGGCCTGCGCGTCATCATTTGCTCCTCAGGGCGCGCTCGTCGCGCGCGAATGGTCCCAGCAGGGCGCCGACGAAGCCGCCTGCACGATCCGTACTCAATACCGTTCCGTCCACGTCTTCGGCGAGGGTCTGCCAGCCTTGCCCATCGCGTGTGTCGAAGGCGAAGGCATAACGTCCTCCGTCCCCTTTTATCTGCAGGCCCAGCGGGGCTGCCGCTGCGACCTCGCGCGATGCGAGTGTTTTTGTTGCGCCGCCGCCGTCACGCGCTTCGAGGAAGATCACCACGCGATCTTCGCCAACGCTGCGGACGCCGAGGAAGTACCAGTAGGCTTCGCTCTGGAAGGCGGCCAATCCAGCGGCCACGCCTGCAGCGGGTCGCGTCATTTCGGTGCTGGCCTCGAAGCGCAGGTGCTGCTGGCGGCGGCCCAGGAACGCGGGGTTGCGCAGCGTGTCGAGGTCTTCCGGCAGCGGGTGCAACGCGAGAGAACCGGGGCGCTCGCGCAGGTTCGCCCAGGCTTGTTTGGGTACCCGCACGCGCAGCCAATCGTTGCCGAGCGTGGGGGTGTCGAACTCGTTGCGCTCCATGAAATTGCCGGTCGAAGGGGCCTGCTTCGCTGCGCCCTGCATCCACGATGGCGCTTTGACGATGTACGGAATGGTCTGGCCCGCCGGCAGGATCACCGGCCACCCGTCACGCCAATCCACCGGTAGCAGGTAGGTTTCGCGCCCGGTGTTGTAGTGGCGTGTGTCGTAGTTGCGGCTGGCCAGGAATACCGCCCACCAGGACCCGTCCGGGCCTTCCACGAGGTCGGCGTGGCCGGCGTTGGTGATCGGCAGTGGCCGGTCCTGCGGCAGGTCGCGCTGGGTGAGGATCGGGTTGCCTGCGTACGGCACGTACGGCCCCCACACCTTGCGGCTGCGCAGGACCACCTGCGAGTGCTGCGGGCCGGTGCCGCCTTCGGCGTCGGAGAGGTAGTACCAGCCATCGCGCTTGTAGATATGCGGCCCCTCGATCCAGATCGGGTTTTTGGCCGGTTCCACGCCGCCGTCGATGAGCACTTTGCGTGGGCCTACCGGGTTGAACGACGCCAGGTCGAGCTGCTGCATCCAGATGGCGCGGTGGCCTTCGTAGCGCGCCGGGCCGGGCGGCACATCGTTGTTGAGCAGGTAGACCTTGCCGTCGTCGTCGAAGAACAGCGATGGGTCGATGCCCTCGATGCCCGGCAGCCAGTGCGGGTCGGACCAGGGGCCGGCCGGATCGCGGGCGGTGGCGATGAAATTGCCGCCGCTGTCCACCGCCGTGGTGACCACGTAGAACACGCCGTCGTGGAACGAGATGGCTGGCGCGAAGATGCCGCGTGACACGCTGAGGCCATCGAAGTCCAGCTGCGTTGGGCGGTCGATCACGTTGCCGATCTGCTTCCAGTGCACCAGGTCCACGCTCTCGAATACCGGGATGCCCGGGAAGTAGGTGAAGCTGGAATTGACCAGGTAGAACTTCCCGTTGGCGCGGGTGATGCTCGGGTCCGCGTGGAAACCGGCCAGGATCGGGTTGCGGTAATGCCCCGCAGGTAGCGGCGGTTCAAACGCGGCGTCATTGCCGGCGTATTCGAACCAGTCGAAGTAGACCGTGCCGCCGGGGGTGGCCGCCTGCACCCGAAGTGCGGCGGACAGCAGCAGTACCGTGGCAAGCAGCAGGCGCATCATGGCGTCTCTGAAGGGGTGAGGGAGAGCTCGAACGGACCGGCGGGCGCACCGCTGCCGTCGCGCAGCGTGCAGATCGGGCCGTCTGCCCAGCAGTAGCGGACGCTGGCGGCGGATGCTGCCTGCAGGCTGTTCAGCACTACCGCGTTGCCATCCAGCGTGGCGTCGGCGTAGGTGCAGTGCTTGGCCTCGGCATCGCACAGTTCGAAGCCGATGGGGCCGTTCGCACCGGTTGCGACCAGCGTTCCAGTGACATCGTTGAAACTGATGCGCACCTCAACCCTCGTGCGGGAAACCCTGCTTGCCGTCGGGCCGGAGGCTGCCAGCGCCTGTTCGCCATAGACCACATGGCGCGCCACGCGGGCCAGACGCCGGCCCAGTTCCTGTTTGTTCGGCGGATGGATGTCGTAGGCATCGCCGATGTCGATGGCGAGTGCCAGCCCGGAATGCGGGTCCTCTGCGGTAATGCGCCGCTGCGCTTCGCGCACCTGCGCCCAGCCGCTTTCCACCGGGGCCACGGGCGGCTGCCCGTAGCCGGCCAGCTGCACCACCAGCAGCGGCATTTCCGCGCCGAACTGCCGGCGCCAGTCATCGCGCAACACGCGCAGCCTGTCCGCGTAGCCAGCGCCATCGCCGGTGTTGGATTCGCCCTGGTACCAGAGCATGCCGCGCAGGCCATAGCTGCCCAGCGGCGCGATCATGCCGTTGTACAGCGTCGAAAGGCCGCTGGCGGCATGCCAGGGGGCCAGTGGCGGTGTCGGGTCACCGGGCGCTGCGCGGTACCACCAGGGAGCATCCAGAACGATCCGGGTGCCATCGTCCAGCTGCAGGGCGTGGGCGTCTGCGGGGCCCGCCAGCCCGCCGTCGCCCCAGGTGTCCAGCACGTTGACGACCACGCTGTTGGTTCCGGCTTTCAGCAGGCCGGGCGGCAGCGGATAGGATCGCGGATCGCCCGGAGCGTTCTGGCTGCCCACCGCCACGCCATTGACCCAGGTCACGTCGGTTTCGTCGGCAGGCGCCAGCTCAAGGCGTGCGCCCCGCCCCGCCTGTGCGGCGCTCAGCTTCACCTGAGTGCGGTACCAGACCATGCCGTTGTACGCGGACAGCGCCGGGATGCCCCAGCGCTCCCATGCGCCGAGCTGGGCCGGGGCTTGGCGCCATCCGGTGCGGTCGGCGTCGGGCTGCCAGGGGGCATCGCCGGGTGTGGCGCCCTCGCGCTGCTCCCACCACTGCTGCCAGTGCTTGCCCCAGGCTGCGTTTGCCGCCACGGGGTCGCTGGCATACAGCGCGAACACCTCCAGGGCTTCCTCCATACCACCCTGCGCGCGCAGCGCATCGGCGCTGGTCCAGGCTTCTATCCGCGAACCGCCCCACGCCGACTGGATCAGTCCCATCGGCACGTTGACGGTCTTCCGCAGTTCACGCGCGAAGAAGTAGCAGGCGGCGGAAAAGTCGCGCACGCTTTCCGGTGATGCGGGTTGCCATGACACGGGGCCGGAGAAGCCCTCCCGAGGCGTCACGGCCGGGGCCTTGGGCACGGTGAACAGGCGGATATCCGGCTGCGCCGCCGAGGCGATTTCACTGTCGGCGTTGAGTGCGCGCCGCACCGGTAGCTCCATGTTCGATTGGCCGGAGCACAGCCAGACGTCGCCCATCTGCACGTCGCTCACGGTCTGGACCTCCTGCCCTGCCCGTACGCGCATTTCGTAGGGGCCGCCGGCGGCAAGGGGCTTGAATGTGACGCGCCAGCGCCCCTCTGCATCCGCCTGTGCCGTGGCGGTCTGGCGTGCGAACGTCACCGATACGGTGGTGTCCGGCGCGGCATGGCCCCACACGGTAATCGGCTGGTCGCGCTGCAGGACGGCATGGTCCTGGAAGAGCGGGTGCAACAGTGGCGTCACGGATTCCTGCGCCATGGCCGGTGCGGCGAAGCACGCCAGAAGGCTGCCCAACATCCATCCCATCCTCGGTTTAGCGCTCATCGCCCATCTCCCGGTGCCGAAGGAAACTGCAGCGCTTCGTAGTACGCCAGCGGGTGCGGTGGTGGCGCTTCACCCGGTGGCAATGGCCTGCCGCTGATCGATTGGAAGTAGGCAACGCTGGCATCGCGCCACCATTGCGCTTCGCGCCGCTGGATCTGGAGGTAGGCGGCGACCTGTTCGTGCCGGTGTGCATCCACCCTTCCCCGCAGGCTCGCCCAGGTGCCCTGCATGGCCTGGACTTGGCGTACGCCCAACGAATAGCGACCCACCAGCTCGTCCCACAGCGGCCGCCCGGAGGCCATGCGGTGATCCCATGGCACATGGTGGAACCACAACAGCAGCGCCTCTGGAACCTGGCTCAGGTCCGCATAGGTTGCGGCCACTTCCGCGGCGTACTGGGCCACGGCGTTGCTGCCCGTCGCGGTGCGGTCGAAGCCGATGCCGTTGCGGTCGGCACGGTGGTAATAGACCGAGGTCCAGTCAGCACGCGGGCCGCCGTCCACCCAGGGTCCGGGGCCGTAATGGTGCCCGCGCGCCATCAGGTGGTGCAGGCCCAGCGGGGTCATGTAGTTCACTGCGGCCTCGCGCGAGCCCATCATCATGCCGACGATCGGCTGCACCACTGCCGGCTCTGGCGAGAAGGTCATCGCCGCCCAGTCCGCGGCGATGTCACGGGAGGACTGATCAGGATTCCAGGCAAGGCGACCGAACGCATACCAGTTGGCCTGATCGAAATGCGAGCCACTCCAAGTGCGATCGGTACCGATGTTGGCAACGCCGGCGATGCCGCTCAGTGACTGCGCCACGGTGAAGCGCTTGCCGCCTGCGCGGGTGTCGGCCTGCAGCACTTCTTCGAACAACGGCCCCAGGTACACCAGGTGCGTGGCGAAGCCCAGGTACTCCTTGGTGATCTGGAACTCCATCATCAGCGGCGTGCGCGGCATGGCGCCGAACAGTGGATGGAAGGCTTCGCGCGGTTGGAAGTCGATGGGGCCGTTCTTCACCTGCAGCACCACGTTCGGGAGGAACGCACCGTCCAGCCCCGCGAACTCGGTGTAGGCCTGGGTGGCCCGGTCGGCGGGTACGTCGTGTGCATAGACGAAGGCACGCCACATCACCACGCCGCCGTGCGGTGCCAATGCATCGGCGAGCAGGTTGGCGCCGTCGGCATGGCTTCGGCCGTAGTCCTGTGGGCCGGGCTGTCCTTCGGAGTTGGCCTTGACCAGGAAACCGCCGAAATCGGGAATGCGCTGGTAGATTTCGTCGGCCTTGTCGCGCCACCACCGCTGCACCGCAGGGTCGAGCGGATCGGCGGTCTTGAGCCCGCCCAGCTCGATGGGGGCGCTGAAGCGCGCGCTCAGGTATACGCGGATGCCATAGGGCCGGAACACGTCCGCCAGCGCGGCCGCCTTGTCCAGGTACTGCGGCGCGAGGCTCTGTGCGTTGGCGTTGACGTTGTTCAGCACCGTGCCGTTGATGCCCAGCGAGGCATTGGCCCGTGCGTAATCGGTGTAGCGCGGGTCGCGCCATTCCGGCAGCGTCTGCCACTCCCACAGCGAGCGGCCGGCGTAGCCGCGTTCGACATACCCGTCGAGGTTGTCCCAGTGGTCAAGCACCCGCAGCCGCACCCTGGGCGACTCGCGCAGCTCAAGGTGGTCCAGTGAAGCACCGGTCTGCAGCAACCTGAGCAGATGGAACGTGCCGTACAGCACGCCGATATCACTGCGCGATGCCACCAGCAGCACGTCGCGCCCATCTCGCCGCGTGCGCTTCAGCAGGTAGCCCTCTTCCCCCAGCGACTCGACCTCTTCGCGGAACGGCGCGATCAACGCCGACGACTGGGGCGTACCAAGCGCAAGTACGTGACCGGCGGAACTTTCGTTTTGGATCCTGGGTGCGGTGCCCAACAGACCGGTGAGACCGCGGACCAGCTCATCGCGCGCGGCACGCAGGGTGGGTGTCTGATCGGGGGCGACAACCTCGCCCAGCTGTGTGGCGTAGTCTGCAGCAAGCACAGGTTCCAGCGGGGCGTAGCGCAACCAGAGGTTGTAGCCATCCTCCGCGCGCGCGCCCGCGCTGCAGGCCATCAATGCCACCGCAGCAAGCAGCATCCGATGACACCGCTCGACACGCGTGCGGTGTGCCAGTGCGGCCGGCAAACCTTGTAAGCTCAGCCGGTGCTTTGTACGCCACAGCGTCACAAAGAAGAACGGGAGTGCGCATTGGACAAACCGAAGAAATCGGTCCGCCGCAAAACCAGTGGCGTGACGATCGACGAGGTGGCGGCGCTGGCCGGGGTGTCGCCGATGACGGTGTCGCGGGCGATCAACCAGGGCAAGGTGCGCGATGACACCCGCGAGCGCGTGATGCGCGCGGTGCAGGCCCTGGGCTACACGCCCAACCTGGCCGCCAGTACGCTGGCTGCGGCCCAGCACACGCGCATTGCGCTGATCTACACCAACCCCAGCGGCGCCTACCTGCGTGAACTGCTGGTGGGCCTGCTGCGGGGCGCGTCCAACGCCGCCATCCAGCTGGTCATCCACTACTGGGACAACCTGGACCCCGTGGCCGAGCGCAGAGCCGCGCGCGCCCTGGCCGGCCGCGTGGACGGCGTGATCCTGCCGCCCCCGCTGTGCGAATCGCCGGTGGCCGTGACCGAGCTGGTCCAGGCGGGCATTCCGGTGGTTGCGATTGCGTCGGGGCACCTGCGTGACGATGTTTCCTGCGTGCGCATCGATGACTTCCACGCCGGCAAGGAAATGGCCGAACACCTGATCCAGCACGGCCACACCCGCATCGGCTTCATCCGCGGCCGCAACGACCTGAGCGCGAGCGCGCGGCGCTACGACGGCTTCGCCACCGCCCTGCACGAGGCCGGGCTGGAGGTCGAGCCCCGCCTGGTCCAAGAGGGCGACTACACCTACCGCTCGGGGCTGGATGCCGCCGAAAAGCTGTTGTCCCAGCCGCAGCCGCCCACCGCGATCTTCGCCAGCAACGACGACATGGCGGCTGCCGCCATTTCCGTGGCGCACCGGCAGGGGCTCGAGGTTCCGCGTGACCTGTCGGTGGTGGGTTTCGATGACACCTCCGCCGCCACCACGGTGTGGCCCGAACTCACCACGCTGCACCAACCCATCGCCGCGATGGCCGACGCGGCCATCGACATCCTGCTGCGCACCATCCGCCAGCGCACCGACGACAGCCGCGTGCTGACCGACCACGTGCTGCCGCACCGCCTGGTGATGCGCGATTCGGTCGCGCACCCGCCCAAGCGGTGATGGCACGGGGCGCATGGTTACGCGCCTGGGCATGCGACGGTGGCGTCCGCTTCGTTCAGGGCGCCCAGCGCGACGCGTGACACCGAGAGCGTCATTGCGCCGGCGGTGCCGATCGACCAGGGCCGATCCAGCTTGCCCACGTCCGCCCCTGCGCCTGCAAGACACTTCAACGGCACACCCACGCGCTTCCATTCGCCCACCGGCAGCTTGGCCAGCGCAGGTGCGAGCGGCACGCGGGCGGTACACCCGGCGCCGCAACCGACCGACAGCCAGGCTTCGCCCTTGGGCGCAGCATCCACCCGCAGCGTGGTGATCAGCATCAGGTCGCCATTGCTCTCGCGCTGCAGGTCCAGCGGGACGTGCGACTGCACGGCAACCGTTGCCTCACCCTTGCCCGACCATGCCAGGCGGCGGCCATCTTCCTGCACCAGGTGGTCCACGCCGGTGACCTTGAGCAGGTCGCCATCGAGTGATTCCGGCACCTTGGTGACGGTCACGCCCTGCCCCGTGCTGCCTTCCAGGCGCAGCGCCATGCCGGAGCCGGCGTCACCGCGTGCGAAGAACACACCGGCCGCCCCTTCGTTGCCGGTCACGCCGGAAACTTCCGGCAGCGGCGCCAGGTCGCCCTTGTCGGCGTAGGTCAGGCCGAAGCCGAAGGCGAACTGCGGGTCGTAGTCTTTCTGTCCCACATTGTTGGCGTACTGGATCGCGGTGCGCGGCCAGCTGAAACTGAGCTTGCCCTTGAAGTCGTGCTGCACACTGCCATCGGGCTTGCGCAGCAGCACATCGGCAATGCCGCCACCTTCCGAACCGGGCAACCACGCCGCCACGAAGGCATCGGACGCATTGATCTCGCGGTTCACCCACAGCGGGCGTCCGCTCAGGAACACCGCCACCACCGGGATGCCATCGGCCTTCAGCTTTTTGATCAGATGAAGATCCGCGTCGTCGCCCGGCTTGTAGGCCAGTGTCGCCAGGTCGCCCTGGAATTCGGCATAGGGGTTTTCGCCGAACACCACCACGGCCACGTCCGGCTTGGCGGTGTACTTCCCATCCACGGCCAACAGCGCTTCGCCGCCTGCGGCCTTCGCTTGCTGGGCGATGCCTTCAAAGATGCTGTCCGCGTTCGGGAAGTCCTTGCGGGTGGTACCGGTGCCCTGCCAGTTCAGCGTCCAGCCGCCGGCCTGCTTGCCGACATCGTTGGCCCCATCACCGGCCACCAGGATGCGCTGCTTGGGCGCCAGCGGCAGCACGCCGCCCTGGTTCTTCAGCAGCACCAGCGATTCGCGCACGGCCTGGCGTGCCACGGCGCGATGCTCCGGTGCGCCGATCAACGCGAACTGGCCGCCGACCGTGCGCGATGACGGCTTGCCGGCTTCGAACAAGCCGAGCCGCATCTTCACCCGCAGGATCCGGCGCACCGCATCATCCAGGCGTTCCTGGGTGATGGTGCCGGCCTTCGCCGCCGCCAGCGTGGTCTCGTAGAAGCCCTTCCAGCTGTCCGACGCCATGGCCATGTCCAGGCCGGCATTGATGGTGGCCGGGCAATCGGTAGTGGTGCAGCCCTTGACCTGGCCATGGCCGTTCCAGTCGCCCACCACGAAGCCGCCGAAGTTCATGCGGCCCTTCAGTGCATCAGTGAGGTAGGCCTTGTGGCCATGCATCTTCTCGCCGTTGACGCTGTTGAACGATGCCATGACGGTCTGCGCGCCCGCCGCGATCGCGGTCGGGTAGCCGGCGGCGTGGATGCGCACCAGCTCGGCTTCGCTGATCCGGGTATCGCCCTGGTCCTTGCCATCGGTGGTGCCGCCGTCGCCGAGGAAGTGCTTGACCGAGGCGATCACGTGGCGGCCATCCAGGAAGTTGGGCGAACCAACCTTGCCCTGCAGGCCCTCGACCACGGCGCCGGCGTAGCTGGCCACGACTTCGGGCGATTCGGAATAGCCTTCGTAGGTGCGTCCCCAGCGGTCGTCCTGCGGGACCGCGACGGTGGGTGCGAACGCCCACTCCATGCCGGTGGCGCGGGTTTCCAGCGCGGTGATCTCGCCGATCCGCCGCACCAGGTCCGGATTGCGGGCCGCGCCCAGGCCGATGTTGTGCGGGAACAGGGTGGCGCCGACGATGTTGCTCTGGCCGTGCACCGCGTCGATGCCGAACAGCACCGGAATGGCCTTGCCGCCCTGCGCGGTGTCCATCGAGGCTTCGTAGAATGCATCGGCCAGCGCCAGCCATTCGGCGGGCTTGGCGTCGTAGCGGCCGCCCGGATCGGAGTTGCCGCCAGCAAGGATGGAGCCCAATCGATACCTGCGCACGTCATCCGGCGTGATGCTGGCGATGTCGCCCTGCACCAGCTGGCCGACTTTTTCCTCGACCGTCATGCCGGCCATCAGCTCGGTGATCCGCTTTTCCATCGCGGGGTCGTCGGGCAACGGCCAGGTTACCTGGGGCCAGGGGTTGGCATCGGTCTTTGCCTCGGCCTGCACGGGCGCTACCGCCTTGTCGTCGCCCTTGCAGGCCGCGAGTGAAAGCAGCAGCGCGGCCAGCAGGAAGCCGGTGCGGCGGGTGGCGTGGTAGTGGGTCATGGTGCTCATCCTTGCCAGTGGGCTCAACGCAGGAGGTACTGGTTGATCAGGTTTTCGTAACGTTCCTGCTTGCCGCTGATCTGCTTCGGCTCGCCCCCCTTCGCGCCCAGTGCCGCCAGCTCGGTGAGGCTGAGCGCGCCGCGCTCGAAGTCCTTGCCGGCGCCGCTGTCGAAGCTGGCGTAACGCTCCTTGCGCCACTGTTCCCACGGCGAGTCGTTCAACAGCCCATGGGCCACTTCCAGCCCGCGCGCGAACGCGTCCATGCCACCGATATGGGCAATGAACAGATCGTCCAGATCGGTGGATTCACGCCGCACCTTGGCGTCGAAGTTGAGGCCGCCTTCCAGGCCGCCCTGGCGCAGCACCACCAGCATCGCGCCCACGGTGTCGTACAGGTCGCTCGGGAACTGGTCGGTATCCCAGCCGTTCTGGGCATTGCCGCGGTTGGCGTCGATGCTGCCCAGCAGGCCGTGGTCGGAAGCGACCTGCAGGTCGTGTTCGAAGGTGTGGCCGGACAGCGTGGCGTGGTTGGCTTCGATGTTGAGCTTGAAGTCCTTCTCCAGGCCGTGTTCCTTGAGGAAGCCGGCCACGGTGGCGCTGTCGAAGTCGTACTGGTGCTTCATCGGCTCCATCGGCTTGGGCTCGATCAGGAAGTTGCCCTTCAGGCCGATGCTGCGGCCGTAGTCACGCGCCATGGTGAGGAAGCGCGCGAAGTGGTCCACCTCGCGCTTCATCTGGGTGTTCACCAGCGAGGCGTAGCCTTCGCGGCCGCCCCAGAACACGTAATGTTCGCCACCCAGTTCAACGGTGGCTTCCAGCGCGGCCTTGACCTGCACGGCGGCGCGCGCCACCACGGCGAAATCCGGATTGGTCGATGCACCATTCATGTAACGCGGGTGCGAAAACAGGTTGGCGGTACCCCACAGCAGCTTGATCCCGGTGGCGTCCTGGCGCGCCTTGGCCAGGCCGACCATGTGCTTGAGGTTCTTTTCGTACTCGCCCACATCGTCGGCATCCGGCGACAGGTCGATATCGTGGAAGCACCAGTACGGCACGCCCAGCTTGGTGAAGAATTCGAACGCGGCGTCCACCTTCGCTTCGGCGCTGGCCAGCGGCGAGCCGGCGTCCCACGGGAAATGGCGGGTGCCCGGGCCGAACGGGTCGTGCCCGGCGTTGCAGAAGGTGTGCCAGTAACAGACCGCGAAGCGCAGATGCTCCTGCATGGTCTTGCCGCCGATCACCTTGTTGGCGTCATAGACCTTGAACGCAAGCGGGTTGTCCGAACCGCGGCCTTCGAAGGGGATACGCCCGATCCCGGGGAAGTATTCCTTGGCGCCAATGTAGGGTTGGGTGCTCATGGTGCAGTTCCTTTCGTTGTGCGAGGTGTCGCGTAGAGGAATCAGCCGCGCTGCAGCGGCGTGACGGCGTCGAGATAGCGCAGGAAGCGCGCATAGGCGGTGGCATAGGCAGGCGTACGCGCCGGCTCCGGGCGCGCCGACAACTGCGGGTCGAGCGCCACATGGCGCTCGGCGATATCGGCAATGCTGGCCTCATCGCCGCGTGCGTGGCCCAGCGCCCACAGCGCCTGCAGGGCCGCACCGAACGCTGCGCCTTCGGGCTGGGTCGGCACGTCCACCGGCAGGCCGAACACATCGGCCACCAGCTGCCGCCAGGCGGCGCTGTTGCTGCCGCCGCCGGTGAGCACGATGCGGTCGAACTGCATGCCGGCGCGGACGAAGGCGTCGTAGCCGTATTTCAGGCTGTACGTCGCCCCTTCCATCGCCGCTCGATACAGGTGGGCCGGGGTCATGTTGGTGGTGTCCAGGCCGGCCAGCACGCCTTTGCCGTGTGGAAGGTCGGGCGTGCGCTCGCCATTGAGGAACGGCAGCATCACCAGGCCATCGGCACCGGGCGGCGTGGTCCGCAGGTGGCCATCGCCGAAGCGGGTGCTGAAATCGAAAGCATCTGCGACCTGCTCGGTCACCACGGTGCAGTTCATGGTGCAGATCAACGGCAGCCAGCCGCCGGTGGACGAGCAGAACGCGGCCCAGGCCCCTTCGGGGTCGACCACGGGGGTGTCGGAGTAGGCAAACAGCGTGCCCGAGGTGCCCAGGCTCATTGCCAGCCGACCGGGCACGACGCAGCCGGTACCGATGGCCGCCATCATGTTGTCGCCACCGCCGACGGCCACCTTCACGGTGGCAGGCAGGCCGAACGATTTCGCGGCTGCCGGTGCGATATCGAACAACGCTTCCGGTGGCGCGATGGGTGGCAGGCAATCGGCCAGATCGCGTTCCGGATCGGTCGCGCGCAGCAGCTCGGGCGACCAGGTGCGGGTGCGCACGTCCAGCCAGCCGGTGCCCGACGCATCGCCGTATTCGCAGAAACGCTCGCCGGTCAGCACGAAGTTGAGGTAGTCGTGCGGCAGCAGGATGGTGGCCAGGCGCGCGTACGCATCGGGACGGTGCGTTTTGGTCCAAGGCAGCTTCGAGGCGGTGTAGCCGGTCAGGATGGGGTTGCCGGCCAGCGCAATGGTCTGCGCTGTTCCACCGGCCGCGTCCATGATCTGCGTGCACTCGGCGGCGGTGCTGGTATCGCACCACAGCTTGGCCGGTGCCAGCACTTCCCCTGCGGCATCGAGCGGCACGAAGCCGTGCTGCTGGCCGGACACCGCCAGCGCAGCAATGCGCGAGCGCACCGACGGCGTGATCGCAGCGAAGCAGCTGTGCAATGCGGCCACCCAATCGGCCGGGCGCTGTTCGCGGCTGCCATCGGCGGCGCTGTCCAGTTCAAGCGCCGCGCTGGCGCTGGCCACCACGCTGCGCTTGGCGGGGTCGTAGACCAGCACCTTCAGGCTCTGCGTACCTGCATCGATTCCCGCAACCAGATCCATCCCATGTACCCCGTGTGTTCTTGAAAGGTAGCGCTACCAATTTCGTGCGGCAAAGCGTGGCTCCGCTAGGCGGTGGCCAGGCTCCGCGGCCAGACTTCTGCCGGCGCCTTGCAGTAGCGTTCAATGAACTCTGCCTGCGAAGGCATGCTTGCCGCGGCCTGCTGTATCGGCTGCTGGATCCGCGCCAGCAGCGTGCGCAGGTCGGCATCGCCGAGCGCGCGCGCCAGCGGGTGCGGCGGCCCGGGCAGGATGCCCTGCCCCATCAGGACGCTGGTCCAGGAGTCCACGCGGAACAGTTCCCCGGGGTCCTGCCAGGCGTGTGCGCGTTCGCGCCAGGCGCGCAGCCGCACCGCCAACGATTCGGGCAACTCCATCTCGCGGCACGCCTTCCACATCGGCTCGTCGCGCTGGGTGGCGTGGTAATGCAGGATGATGAAGTCACGCACGTGCTCCATTTCCTGCCGGCTGACATCGTTGTACAGCGCGGTGAGCGTCGGGGTGATGCCATCGAACGGGAACAGCTGGATCAGCCGCACCACGGCGCTGATGGTGAGGTGGATGCTGGTCGACTCCAGCGGTTCGATGAAGCCGCTGGCCAGACCCAGCGCCACCACGTTCTTGTTCCAGGCCTTCAAGCGGCGCCCACTGCGGAACGGCACCAGCCAGGGATCACGCAGCGGCTGGCCTTCGACGTCACGCAGCAGCTTGGCCTGCGCCTCGTCGTCGGACATATGGCGGCTGGAGAACACCAGCCCACACCCTACCCGGTGCTGCAGCGCGATGTGCCAGCGCCAGCCGGCCTCGTGCGCGATGGCGCGGGTGTACGGCACTGGCGGCTTGACCGACGCGGTCTGCACGGCCACGGCGCGGTCACTGGGCAACCACTGGTTCCAGTCTTCGTAGCCGCTGTGGAGGGTCTGCTCGGTCAGCAGGCCGCGGAAGCCGGTGCAATCGATGAACAGGTCACCTTCGATCACCTGCCCGTCTTCCAGTACCAGCGCCGCAACGGAGCCGTCGTGGGTGTGCTGCCGCACTTCGCGGATCTTGCCTTCCACCCGGCGCAGACCCTGCGCTTCGGCCCGGCGGCGCAGGAATTTCGCGTACAGCCCGGCGTCGAAGTGATAGGCGTAGTTGACCTGGGGCTGGGTCTGCAGCGAGAACCGGTCACCGCGCGAGGCCACGCTTTCCAGGCAGAAGTCGCCCAGGTCCGAGGGCATGCCGCGGCGCAGGCTGTCCAGCCAGAAATGATGGAACGGGGTGGCCCAGGTGCTTTGCCCGATGCTGCCGAAGGGGTGGATGAAGCGCTCACCCGGGCGGCGCCAGTTCTCGAACGAGATCGAGAGCTTGAAGGTACCGGCCACCGCCTTCAGGAACTCCTGCTCATCGATCTGCAGGTAGCGGTGGAAGGTGCGGATCGGCGGCACGGTGGATTCGCCTACGCCCACGGTGCCGATCTGCTCGGACTCCACCAGGGTGATGTCCAGCTGCTCGCGGAACTGGTGCGACAGTGCGCAGCCGGCCAGCCAGCCTGCGGTACCGCCGCCGGCGATGACCACCTTGCGGATGCGCCCTTCTGTTGTGTTCGCAGCGTTCAAAGCAAAGCCCCCATCAGCGGTTCAGTCGACCGAGCAGCTGCGCGCGGGTGCGGCGCGCCTGCATCTCGTCGAACGGTGCAAGCTCTCCCCGGGCGGCGTCGGGCAGGTGCTGCCCTGCGCGCTCACCGGGACCGAACACGTAGTACTCGAAGATCTTTGCCCAGGCCTTCTTTTCGCGCTCCGGCAGATCGCGTAGCGCCCACATCGCATGCTGCAGGGCCGGCAGCGGCGAGGACAGGAAGCTGGGCACGCTGCGCCACCAGTAGTTCACCAGCACGTTGAACGGTTCCAGGCTGCGCACGTGGTGCCACCACATGCTGGGAATGAAGATTGCATCGCCCGGTTCCAGAACGGCGGTCTGCGCGCTGGCCAGCGCGTCACGGAACCGGGGATGGCGGTCGAAATCCGGGCGGTCGAAATCGACCACGCTGACCACCTGCCCGCCCGGGGTGGGTTCCAGCGGGCCCGGATAGAGGTTGTCGATCTGCTCCGGCGGGAACAGGGTGAACCGGCGCCGGCCCACGGCGCAGCAGGCCAGGTTGTCCGGCGTGTCGTAATGGCAGGACGCGGTAACGCGGTTGCCGATCCAGATGCTGGCCGAGGCCTCGATGCCCTGCCCAGCCAGGCCGGCATCATTGGCCTGCGCGAACCCGGGCAGCGCACGCTCGATCAGCAGCGAGGCCACGTAATAGGTGGGCGGCTTCGGGGCATCGAAGGTGTCGGCGATCTCGTCCAGCACCTGCGACAGCAGTCCGCGCCGGACCTCGAAGTTCAACTGGGTGAAGTCGTCGTTGTAGAACGGGCGCCCTTCGATCTCGGGGCCGCCGAAGGAGTACTGCACCGGCAGCCCGGCATCGAAACCGCGAAGGTAGGCCAACGCCTCCTGGGGGGACCGTAAGCCGGCCTGCACCAGTGCCCAGTCGCGCGCGATGCCGCGCAGCACCACTGGCTCGCCGGCAGCCACCAGCGCCGCCAGCGGCAGCGCATCGGGCTGCAGGCCTTCCAGGGTGCGCATGGCAACGCCATCCCCCATCGGTCAGTTCCTGCCCGTCGCCGCGGCGGCATCCTGCGTGCGCAGGCGCCGCTGCTTTTCCGCAATCAGCCGCCGCATGTTGTGCAGTGAAGCCAGCATCAGGTACGCGCCTTCCAGGTAACCGGCGCGGTTGAGTTCGGCAAGCGCGGCGCCGTCCAGCTGGGCCAGGCGATCGCGGTCGATCGCGTGCAGTCCGTTCACGCCCACCCGGTTCTGTGGGTCGATCTGCACGTCGAGCGTGATCGGTTGAATCAGGCCTTTCGTGTCCAGCATGGCAAACATCTCGGCGCCAAAGGCATGGCCGTCGTGGATGCCGCGCAGTACGTTGGCAATGTGGTCCAGATAGGGGCTGTTGCCACCCTGTGGCAGGAACACCGGCTCGCCGGCGCTGCTGCTCACGCGCGGGTGGTCCAGGTCCACGTGCAGCACCGGTTCCCGGGTGAGCGCTCCGTCGATGCGGTTTTCCTGGAACCCGATCAGGAACGGCCCCTTGGCTGCAGCCCCCGGAAGGTAGGACGCATTCCAACGGCCGTCGTCCAGGTACAGATTTTCGTGCTGTTCAAAGCCCAGCAGAACCACCGACTGCCACTCCCCGGTGGCGGCGTCTTTGCGCAGGAAAATCGGGTATTCCCGCTGCAGTTCGGCGTACTCGCTCGGGTAGGCCGGCACCATGCCTACCGCGTCGCCAAATTCGGGCCCGAAACCGGTCGCGACACGCAGCTCCCGGTGGGCGATGTTGTTGAGCATTTCGTAACGCGGCATGTGTAGTCCAATCCCTGCAGGAGCCTGCACGGGTGCCGCTGCCGGAACAGCGGCACCCGTGGCCTGTTCAGAACCTGTAACGAACGCCAAGCATGTAACGCGGATCCTGGTCAGCCAGCTTCACCATCATCTGCGAGGTGCGCGAACGCCAACGCACGTCCTCACCGGTCAGGTTGATGGCTTCCAGGCTGAACGACCAGTTGTCATTCAGCGTGTAGCCCACGCTGAGGTCCCACTGGTCGTACTCTTCCACATAGTACGGGTTTCGGCTGGAACCCTGGTTGGCCAGGATCAGGTACTGGTCGCGCCAGTTCCAGGCCAGGCGCACCGACCAGCCGTACTTTTCGTACATCAGCATGGCATTGGCAGTGTCGCTGAGACCCGTGAGCGAGAACTGGTCGACGTTCGGGTCGCCCGCGTCGTTGTAGCCCACGTCGCCGTTGACGATGGTGTAGTTGGCCAGCACGCCGAAGCCGGTGTCGCCGAAGAAGTACTGCCCGCCCAGCTCCCAGCCATGCAGCTTGGACTCGTTCTGGTTGATGGGGCGGTTGACGTTGAACTGGTACAGCGGGTCGGCCGCCGTGCCATACAGGTCGTAAGCCGCCTCGGTGGCCAGTACCTGTGCGCCGGTGCCGTCGTAGGCACCCAGCCCGGCCGGGTTGTTGCGCAGCAGCGCCAATGCGGTGAACAGCGAGGTGTCATTGGCCGAGCAGGCCGCCGCGTTGGCCGGGCCAACTTGGGCGATACAGGCCCCACTGGTCAGGAAGCCAAGCGCCGCCTGCGCGTCCGGTCCGGAGGTGGGGTCGCGCAGGCCGTACAGGTTTTCCTGCACGATGGTGTTGCCGATGAAGTTGGCGACCTGCTTGTTCCAGTACGTCACCGACACATAGCTGGCATCGGCGAAGTACCACTCCAGGGCCAGGTCCAGGTTGTCCGATTCCAATGGTTTCAGGGCCGGGTTCTGGGCGGTGCCGCTGGCCCGCGAGGACGGGTCGATCAGCACCGAGCCGAACGGCTGCTGCGCGGTCGGGCCGGCGTACAGATTGCCGATCGGCGCGCGGGCAATGCTCTTGCCGAACGAGATGCGGCCCTTCAGGTCGTCCAACAGGTCGATGCTGAAGTCCAGGTTCGGCAGGATGTAGCTGTAGCTGGTCTTCTCGGTGAAGGGCTGCTGCTCGTCGGACAACAGCACGCGGAAGTCATTGTTCGCCTGCCACTGGATGCCTTCGGGAATGGCGATGATCGAGGTCGACACCACATCGGTGGTTTCGTAGCGGACGCCCAGTCGCGTATTGGTGCGGTGGCCGCCGAGGTCACCGTCCAGCTCGATCTGCATGTACGCCGAGTTCGTCTTCTCTTCCACCCGGTTGTCGGCAGCATTCTGTGGGCTCACGCCCAGGTTGGCGCCGTAGTACTGCCCCGCCCACTGCGCCAGCCGGCCGGCGTCGCCGCGCCAGGCGCTGAAGCTGTTGATGTTGAAATCGTCGAACATGCCGACGATGTTCACCGGCTGCAGCAGGTCCATCAGGCCGTTGGCCACATCGCCGTTGACATTGGCCACGCCCCAGTCGCCCAGGGTGTTGTAGTTCTCCGCGGCCTGGATGCGGTGGGTGGTCTGCTTGCTGGTGTCCACGCCGAACTGGAAGCGGCCTGCGTCGAAGGCCCACTCACCGTCGACACGGCCCTGCTTGATCTCGCTGATCTGCGTCTGCGAATTGATGCGCAGCACCTGCGAGCCGATCTCGCCCGGCACGAATCCGCCGTTGACCACGCCATTGGTCTTGGCGATAGCATCGGCAGCGGTCGGGTACCAGACCTGGGTGCCCACCGGCAGGCCGTTGTTCCAGACCATTTCCTGCACGTAGGTGCCACCGCACTGCGGCCCGGTGGTGCAGTTGTTGGTGCCGGCGATACTGGAGAAGATGGAGCCGCCGCCGGTGAGCGGATCGTTCGGCCGGCTTTCGTTCTTCGAATCGTGGCCGTCGAAGCTCAGCTTGAAGCGGTCGGTGATGTTCCAGGTGGCATTGAAGCCCAGCGAACCCAGCTTGTACTTCTGCATGCTGCGCTGCTGTTCAAGCCCGAAGTCCTTGGTGCCTGCGATTTCGCGGATGTAGATCGGCGTGGCCACCGCACCGCTGGTGTCGAAGACCACATCGGTGTAGTTGCTGTTCTGCAGCCACATGCCCTGCTCGCCACGATTCTCTTCGATCTCGTTGGTCGAATAGGTGTAGTCCAGGGTCAAGGTCACCGCATCGGTCGGAGCGAACTGCAGCACCGCCTGGCCATTGATGCGCTCGCGCTCGAAATCGGCGAAGGCATAGCGCAGGTCGTTCGGGCGCCCGTACAACGCGCCAATTGCAGGTGCGTTGGTCACGGTCGGGTTGCCGGGCATGGTCCCGGTCCACGGCTGGATGTTCCAGTAGTTGTTGGTGGCCTGCACCGAGCCACCCTTGCGCTTCTGGTAGCTCGCGCTGACACCCACGCCCCAGGTCTTGTCCGGGTTGGTGTAGCTGAAGATGCCGGAAAGCTCAGGCGTGATGTCGTTGTCGAACGGCTGGCTCTGGTCGGAGACGATCTTCGCCCCGGCGCTGGCCACCGTGCCCTCATGGTCGAACGGACGCCCGGTGAGGATGTTGATGGTGGCGCCGATACCGCCGCTGGGTACGTTGGCCTGGCTGGTCTTGAAGACCTCGATGCCATTGACTGCTTCGGCCGCCAGCTGCGCGAAGTTGAACGCGCGGGTACCGCCGTCCACACCGCCGATGGCGACCTGCCCCGCCGCGCCGAACGCGTCGGCACCGGGCATCTGGCGGCCGTTGAGGGTCACCATGTTGAACTGCGGGCCAAAGCCACGCGCGGTGACCTGCGCGCCTTCACCATCACGGCGCTCGATCGAGATGCCGGTGATGCGCTGCAGGGATTCGGCCAGGTTGGTATCCGGGAACTTGCCGATGTCCTCGGCACTGATCGCGTCCACTACGCCGGCCGAGTCGCGCTTGATATCCATCGCCTGGCTGAGGCTGTTGCGGATACCCGTTACCTGCACCGTATCCAGCTGGGTCGGGGTGGTCTGTGACTGCGACTGCTGCTGCGCGGCAGGTGCCGGTGTTGCGGCGTCCTGTGCGAATGCGGGATTGATGACCAGAACGCCGCCCACGAAGGTGAACATGGCCCGGGATGTAAGTTTCGCCAGCTTCCGGCTCATGCGTGAGCCCTCAGGTCTGGGGTACGACGGAAAGCACAAGCGCTCATGACTCTCCCCTCTGACATACGATCGAATGGATGTACCGCCCCTCCAAGGGGCACGCACGGGCGATGCCCGTCTTCCACACCGAACATCGCAGTGCGTTTTCGCTGCACTGCGACTCAAACTCGCTTTCAGGCTTGCCAGAACACGCGTTTGGTATATGGGGGGTCCCCGCTGAGCCTTACCTTGGCTGAGTGGTAGCGCTACCATCGCGTCAGGGCGCAGACTAATCACCCGGTCACACGGTTGTCATCATGCAGCGCAGCAAAGGAAACGCTTCCTTGAAAAACAGCCAGAAAGTGGTGCGTCGCAGAGGCAGTGCAATCACCATTGACGAAGTCGCCGCGCATGCCGGCGTATCGGCCATGACGGTTTCGCGCGTAATCAATGGCCATTCCAGCGTGCGCGAGGAAAACCGCGAACGGGTCATACGCAGCGTGCTTGCACTGGACTACCGGCCCAACCTGGCGGCAAGCGCCCTGGCGGCGGCGCAGCACACCTGCATCGCGCTGATCTACACCAACCCCAGCTCCAGCTACCTGCGTGAGCTGCTGGTCGGCGCGCTGCGCGGGTCTACCCGGTCTGCGGCGCAGTTGGCGATCTCCACTTGGGACGGGTTGAGCGCCACCGCACGGCGCGAGGCGGCACGGCAGCTGTGCGACAGCGTGGCCGGGGTGATTCTTCCGCCGCCGCTGTGCGAATCCAAGGCGATCGTCGACATTTTCGTCAATGCCGGGGTCCCGGTCGTCTCCATCGCATCCAGCCAGTTCAGCGACCGGGTTTCCTGCGTGCGCATCGATGACCGCCATGCAAGCCAGCAGATGGTTGCGCATCTGATCGGCCACGGGCACACACGCATCGGCTACATCACCGGTGATCCGAACCAGACCGCCAGCGCGCAACGCTGGCAGGGATATCGGGATGCATTGGCAGAGGCCGGCATCGGGTACGACGAGGCGCTGGTACAGCCCGGGCTCTTTACGTATCGTTCCGGACTGGAGGCGGCCGAGCATCTTCTGGCCCTGCCCCACCCGCCCAGTGCGATCTTCGCCAGCAACGATGACATGGCGTCGGCGGTGGTTTCAGTGGCACATCGGCGCGGGCTGGACGTGCCGCGTGATCTTTCGGTGGTGGGCTTCGACGATACGTCAGCGTCGACCATGGTGTGGCCGGAACTGACCACGATCCATCAACCGGTGGCGGACATGGCGGACACCGCCATCGACATCCTGCTGCGGGAGATCCGGCGCGCGCCTGCTTCGGCGCGCGCCACCGTGAACCATGTGCTGGCGCATCAGTTGATCCTGCGCCAGTCAGTGTCGGGCCCGGTAGAACTTCCCTAGCTAGAAGTCACACCCTCCTGCTGGGACCATTC
>NZ_JAGXKC010000430.1:0-269 GCF_019091045.1 Stenotrophomonas sp. GbtcB23
CGAGTGCGTGTGGTGCCCCGATCCAAGGCGTCCGGTTGGGGGACGCTGGCGAAATTGTAGCCGAGCATCAGGACGTCCCAGACCTTGTCGGCCACTGCCCGACGCATGACCATATGTTCGGTGTCGACGCCGAAGCTTTCGGTGACGCCGAGAAACCGGATTTTCCCCGCTTCGAGCAAGCGCAACATTTCCGGTACGAGATGGTCCAGGCAGAACTGGTATTGCTGCGGGCGAACCCCATGGAGATGCAGAATATCGGTGCGGTCCGT
>NZ_JAGXKC010000431.1:0-269 GCF_019091045.1 Stenotrophomonas sp. GbtcB23
TCCGTCACGCCGGAAAAATCGGCGGTCGAGATATCGCCGTTGCGGCTGGAGAACAGGAGCGAGACATTCGAGAGCACCTGATCGTTGAAGCCGATCATGCGGTCGAGCTTGGCACGCACGCGCGCATCGGCGCCGTCGCTCCCCTTGCCGCCATTTCCGCTCTTCTCACCCGCCCTCAGCTTGGTGATGATCGGCCGCATGTCCATGACCGAGCCGGAGATCGATACGTCGAAACTGCCTTTCGCGCGCTTGACCGTGACCGCATAATT
>NZ_JAGXKC010000432.1:0-269 GCF_019091045.1 Stenotrophomonas sp. GbtcB23
GCTGAGGGCCATCCATCCGGTGAGGTTGCGGACGGCGAAGGCAGCGCAGGCGATTGCAGCGGCGAGGAGAAGCCCGGGAAGAAGTTGAATGACTGCGGAGATGTGAGTGAAAGAGAGGAGGGGGCATTGTTCCGCTTTCGAATGAATCGGCTTCATGATTTTTCCGTGAATTCTATAATTTGCCGAAAATCATTCTCAATCTTGCCAAAAGACAAATCCAATTGATAAGTTTTCTCATATTGTACGATTAAGACGAATGGTTCGCGGAT
>NZ_JAGXKC010000433.1:0-268 GCF_019091045.1 Stenotrophomonas sp. GbtcB23
TGCGCAGATTGTCCGTGTGGGATCGTGCAGCGCTCTGCCGGCGCATTGCTGACAGCGTTCGGACCCATCGCGAAGAATTGGCACGCGTCGTCACAATCGACCAAGGCAAGCCGCTCGCTGAGGCAAATGCCGAGATCGGCAAAGCCATTGAAGGTTTTGAGAACGCCGGAGAGATGATCAAGTGGCTAGAGGGTAGAGTTATCCCGTCCGCTGATCCCCACAAAATTGTCACATCGCGTTATGTTGCAAAAGGGATCCAGGCGGTTAT
>NZ_JAGXKC010000434.1:0-268 GCF_019091045.1 Stenotrophomonas sp. GbtcB23
TTGCCCCTCGAAAAAAGTGCCGAAAGGATACGATTTTTTTCGAAAAAAGTTCGTTTTGGCACAGATGGGCGACCATCCGAGGCCGCTCAGATCACGAAATCGCGGATGGGAAGAGTTTTTTGGTAACGAAAACCGCGTGCGGGGCAGGGCGTCTCAGAGGAATTCCGTCATCGCCTCGCGCGGCTGGATGGAGTTGAACTCGATCGCAACACCTTCCAGGAAATGCCGCACGACGCGGCCGCGCATATTGCCCAAGCGAACGGGCGTC
>NZ_JAGXKC010000435.1:0-268 GCF_019091045.1 Stenotrophomonas sp. GbtcB23
CCTATATCGACGGAATCACCTGGGCGAAGCTCGACGACCCGCAGCTGATGGCACTGAAGATGACCTCCGGCGAGTTCGATTTCGCTTTCCGCCACATCAACAACGCCACCTTCAAGTCGGTCCTGTTCGACGGCCAGCAGACGGGCAACTACAGGTTCGTCGACGTGAAGGACCTGCCGGCCAACGATGCCGTCATCCTCCTGAACCTCAACTCCACCGATCCGGGGGAGCGCAAGCTCATCCAGTACAAGGATTTCCGCATCGCGCT
>NZ_JAGXKC010000436.1:0-268 GCF_019091045.1 Stenotrophomonas sp. GbtcB23
CCGGCCATGGGCGTGCGGATTTCGTGGCTCATCATCGCCAGGAACGCGCTGCGTGCTTCCACCTCCTGCTCGGCCTTGCGCATGGCGGTGTGCAGCGCCCCGGCCAGCTCGTGGGTGTCGGTCACATCCACCCAGTAGCCGCTCCACTCGACGCTGCCAGCGGATGCGTGGGGCTGGCCGCCGTCGGTGTGGATCCCGCGGACTCCGCGTTCGGCCACCACGCGGATATCCAGTTCCGGGATGGGCGTCCGGCCGGCTATCGCTTTGG
>NZ_JAGXKC010000437.1:0-267 GCF_019091045.1 Stenotrophomonas sp. GbtcB23
TTTCGCCGAGTTGTAGCCCTGACTCTGGTGTCGTTGCTGGTCTGCGCGTCGCCGGCCCTGTCAGCAGCCGAACGCGCTTCTCCCGCCAGCCCCTTCACCCACCCCATCAATCCTGCCAAAGACGCCCCCTTGGTCAGCCTGGCGAGCGATGGATTCCTACGCTATGCCCTGTATTCCGAACGCGGCAGCGGCCAAGCACGCAACATCGTCCCGGACTTCTCGCGCGCAGGCTACCAGGGAGGCGGCGGCAGCCTGCCCGTTCGCGCC
>NZ_JAGXKC010000438.1:0-267 GCF_019091045.1 Stenotrophomonas sp. GbtcB23
AGACTGTGGCGCCGAAGACGATAGACACCCCGCTCAACGCCAATGCCCGACCAAACGCACTAAGTGCCATTACAAATTCAGAAGAGGCCAGACCACCCAGCGATCACAGCGTGTGCTTGGCCGAACCCACGGTTGCGCGGCCGGCCTGGCCGCCCGCGCGGATGCTTTCATCCCGGCGCGGGGCGCGCTGCCCGGCATCGCCCTCGAGTGGAGGCGTTGCCGCCCCACCGGCAGACGTCGACTGTGCTTGATCGCCCACGCCGACTT
>NZ_JAGXKC010000439.1:0-267 GCF_019091045.1 Stenotrophomonas sp. GbtcB23
GTATTCGATGGATAGGTCACCTGCAGAAAGAAACGACATGAAGAATTCCGAAGTCATCGATACCCGTTTCCGGGCAGCGCTTGCGCGCATGGCGGACGCAGGCAGGATACTGACGCATGAGAAACCGGCGGATCCGCATTTGGAGATCGCCGCGCTGATGAAACGGCTCGATGGCGACAAGGCGCTTCTCTTCCCGTCCGTCATCGGTCACCATATGCCGGTCATCGGCAACATCCTGTGCTCCAAGGACAATTGCGAAGCGGCCTT
>NZ_JAGXKC010000044.1:0-25458 GCF_019091045.1 Stenotrophomonas sp. GbtcB23
AGCCGGTTCCCGGGCCTAAAAGCAGCTTGACGATGGGGGCGAGTCCATACATAGGGTCGGTTCCCAAACGACTGCCGTTGCGCCCTCCGCGCCCGGGAACGCATCACACTGATCGACTTCGGCTTTTGATCTTCGTTGGCCACCGACCTACTGTCGAGGGCGGGTCGGGGCGGGTTTGCGGGGGTGTGAGCGGCATGGATGCCGCGACCAAGCCTCCAGGGACGGATTCACGGCGTCCCCCGCAAACCCGCACCGTCCCGCCAAGCCAGACGGCCTTTCAGCACCAGGCTGTTCGCCTGAAGGCATGAAGCTGCCGGCCAACGGCCGGCACCCACGCGAAGCCCGATTCCAGGCAGCGCTTCCAGCGGAAAGGTCTCCCACCTGACCAATCGGGTTACGATCCCACCACTTACCGCTGCTCGGGGACATGCATGGCTGTCGAGGTGTTGGGGGTCAAGGAACACGCGCAGGGCGAACGCCGCGTAGCGCTGACGCCGGAAACGGCGCGCAAGTACATCGCGATGGGCGCTGCCGTGTGGATCGAACCGGGCGCCGGCACGCGCGCCGGCTTTACCGACCAGGCCTACCTGGATGTCGGCGCGCAGCTCGCCGATGACACCCGCCTGGGCCAGGCCGACATCGTGCTGTGCGTGCAGCCGCCGGAAACCGCGCGGCTGCGCCAGCTCAGATCCGGTGCCAGCCTGGTCGGCATGCTGCACCCGCAGGCCGACGCCGAACGCGCCGGCGTGATCCAGTCAGGTGGGCTGCAGGCATTTCCCTTGGAGCGCCTGCCGCGCACCACCCGAGCACAGTCCATGGACGTGCTCAGTTCGCAGGCCGGCATGGCCGGCTACAAGGCCACCCTGATTGCTGCCCAGCTGGCGCCACGCTTCTTCCCCATGCTGACCACCGCCGCCGGCACCATCCGGCCCTCGCGCGTGCTGGTGGTGGGGGCCGGCGTGGCCGGCCTGCAGGCCATCGCCACCGCGCGCCGGCTTGGGGCGCAGGTGGAGGGCTTCGATGTGCGCCCGGAAACCCGCGAACAGATTGAATCGCTCGGCGGCAAGTTCCTTGACCTTGGCGTCAGCGCGGTGGGCGAGGGCGGTTACGCCCGTCCTTTGACCGACGACGAGCGGGCCGAGCAGCAGCGCCGGCTGGGCGAGCACCTGCGGTTGGTCGATGTGGTGATCTGTACCGCCGCCGTGCCCGGCCGCCCCGCGCCGAAGATCGTCACCAGCGCGATGGTGCAGGGCATGCGCCCGGGCAGCGTGATCGTGGACCTGGCCGCTGAGACCGGCGGCAACTGCGAGGCGACCCGGCCGGGCGAAACCGTCGACGTCGGCGGCGTCACCGTGGACGGCCCGCTCAACCTGGCCAGCCAGGGCGCGGTGCACGCCAGTGAGATGTATGCGCGCAACCTTTACAACTTCGTCGCGCTGTTCCTGAAGGATGGCGCGGTGGCGTTTGATTGGGACGATGAGCTGCTGGCGAAAACGCGCTGGATTGCGAACTGATATCGCGCCGCCACGCAGGGCGTGGCGCTACCGCGGCGGCAGATCCTTGACCGGATTGGCCTTCAGCCATTCCTGCCGCTGCTCCGGGCTCATGCTGCCCCAGCGCTCACGCAGCGCATCGCGCTGGGCCGGGGTCATGCCGCGCATCTGCGCGAACAGCGCGCGGGCCTGCTCGCGCTGCTCCGGACTCATGTTCTCGAAACGGTGGCGGCCGCGCCGCGCCAGCTCGCGCTGTTCCGGGGTCATGCTCTGCCAACGCTGGCCATGCTGCAGCATGCGTTCGCGCTGTGGCGGCGGCGCGTCGTTCCAGCGGTCGCGCACCGGCGCGATCAGCGCATCGCGCTGCTGCGGGGTGAGCTTGTCCCACTCCGGCAGCGTCGAGGTCTGCGCGGCGCTGGCCGCGCTCAGCGAGAGCAGTACCAGTGCCAGGGTCAGTCGCGGTTTCATGTTCACTCCATTGCCAGGTCGGTGGCGCCCAGCCACAGGTACAGGTCCGGATTCTCGTCGAGCACGTCGCTGCTGTCATCCGCCGCCACGGCCGCCACCTGCATCGGGGTGGCCGCCGGCGGTCGGGCGGTGAAGCTGATGCCCAGGCCCAGCGCCACCACCAGCGAACACGCGGTGGCCAGCCACCAGCCGTGCGCGCGGGCCCGCTGCGGCGCATGCCGTGCGGCACGCAGGCGCGCCAGCGTGGCGGGAGAGAGCTGGGTCACCGCATGTGCGTGCAGCTGCGCCAGTGCGGCGTCATCGGGAAGGGTGGGGGGCACGGGGCGGCTCACAGTTCAATCTCCAGGTGCTGCTGCAGCGCCTGCCGGGCGCGCGAAAGATGGGTTTTTACCGCGCCCTCGCTGCAGCCCATGGCCGCTGCGGTCGTGGCGCCGTCGAGCTGCTGCAGCACGCGCAGGGTGAAGGCCTCGCGCTGGCGTGCAGGTAGATCGCGCAATGCCCTGACCAGCGCCGCGTACTGGTCGCGCTGCTCATGGGCCTGGGCCGGGCCGGGTCCAGGATCGGCCCAGTCGATGTCGTGGTCGCCGGCCAGCTCGTCGCTGCTGCGCCAGAACCGCAGCCGGAAGCCGCGGCGGCGCTGCAGGTCGACCACCCGGCGGCGCAGGATGCTCCAGAACAGCGGTGACCACTCCCCTGCCGGCTTGTCGCGGTAGGCCAGCATGCGCAGCATCGCGTCCTGCACCGCGTCCAGTGCGTCGTCGCGCTGGCGCAGCCCGGCCTCGGCGAAGCGGAACGCGCGCGGGCCGATCCCGGCCAGGAACGCATCCAGCGACACCGGCAACGCGGTTTCGGCATCGGCATCGTCAGCCAGGGGCGGCAGGGAAGGGCTCACCAGCACAGGGTAGCGCTCGCGCAGGGGGATACGGTGAGAACGCACCAGCGCGGCATCGGTTGACCGCCCTGCAGAACGGTTCAGCGCATGGTTATGATGCAGGGGACGGGATGACCGCCGGGAAGAGGGACAGCAATGAGCGACGGGTTCGTGGCGTTGTACATCTTCATGCTGGCTGCGATCGCAGGCCACGTGATCATTTCGCGGGTGCCGGTGATCCTGCATACCCCCCTGATGTCCGGGTCGAACTTCATCCACGGCATCGTGCTGATCGGCGCCATGGTGGTGCTGGGCCATGCGCAGACCCCGCTGGAAAAGATCATCGGCTTCATCGCCGTGGTGCTCGGCGCGGGCAATGCCGCCGGTGGCTACGTGGTGACCGAGCGCATGCTGGACATGTTCAAGCCCAGCCAGAAGCGCGACGCCGGGGAGAAGACGCCTTGAACGTCACCACCGCGCAACTGCTTCAGTGGCTGGTGCAGGTGAGCTACCTGGTCGCCGCCACCCTGTTCCTGCTCGGCCTGCAGCGCATGGCTTCGCCGATGACCGCGCGCAGCGGCATCCGCTGGGCCGGCCTGGGCATGCTGATCGCCACGGTGGCGACCTTCTTCCTGCCCGACCTGCACAACGTGCCGCTGATCCTGGCTGCGGTGGCGATCGGTACCGGCGTGGCGTGGTGGTCGGCCAAGCGCGTGGCCATCACCGACATGCCGCAGATGGTAGCGCTGTACAACGGCATGGGTGGCGGTTCGGCCGCCGCGATCGGTGCGGTGGAACTGCTGCGCTTCTCGTTCCTGGCCAACCGCGATACCAGCCACTGGAGCGCGCAGGCCATCGCCGAACTGAGCGCGCGCCAGCCTTCGGCCACGGTGCTGGCGCTGGCGGTGATCGGCTCGGCGATCGGGGCGGTGTCGCTGTCCGGCTCGGTCATCGCCTGGGCCAAGCTCGATGGCCGGCTGGACCGGCGGGTGACCTTCCCCGGCCAGCAGGCCTTCAACCTGCTGGTTGCGCTGGCGATGGTGGTGCTGGGCATCTGGGCGGCAGTGACCCTGAGCCCGGTGGCGATCATCAGCTTCTTCGTGGTCGCGCTGGCGCTGGGCGTGCTGATGACCCTGCCGATCGGCGGCGCCGACATGCCGGTGGTGATCTCGCTGTACAACGCGTTCACCGGCCTGGCGGTCGCTTTCGAAGGCTACGTGCTGGGCAACGAGGCGCTGATCATCGCCGGCATGATGGTCGGCGCGGCCGGCATCCTGCTCACCCGCCTGATGGCCAAGGCGATGAACCGGCCGATCAGCGGCGTGCTGTTTTCCAACTTCGGCGGCGGTGGCACGGCCCAGGAAATCACCGGCGCGCAGAAGCCGATCGAGGCCAGCGACGTGGCCGCGATGCTGGCGTTCGCCGAGCGCGTGGTGATCGTGCCCGGTTATGGCATGGCCGTGGCCCAGGCCCAGCACAAGGTATGGGAGCTGGCGCAGCGGCTGTTGGAACGCGGCATCAAGGTCAAATTCGCGATCCACCCGGTGGCCGGGCGCATGCCGGGCCACATGAACGTGCTGCTGGCCGAAGCGGGCGTGCCCTACGACCTGATCGCCGACATGGACGACATCAACCCCGAGTTCCCCACCACCGACGTGGTGCTGGTGATCGGCGCCAACGACGTGGTCAACCCGGTGGCGCGCACCGACCCGGCCAGCCCGATCTACGGCATGCCGATCCTGGACGTGGTCAACGCCCGCAACGTGGTGGTGATCAAGCGCGGCAAGGGCACCGGCTTCGCGGGCATCGAAAACGCGCTGTTCTACGCCGACAATGCCCGCATGCTCTACGGCGATGGCGCCGGTGCGGCCAGCGCGCTGGTCAGCGAGCTCAAAGCCCTCGATGGAGGGCATTGACCGCACGTGGCGCCGGGGGCCAGGGCCGGCCAACGGCCGGCGCTACGAATTGTTACGGGCCCATTGAGATCTGGATCAATCGACCGGTAGCGCCGGCCGTTGGCCGGCCCACGCAATCGCCGAACGTTACCTCGCTATCCACCAGCCGATGACCAACGCCACCCCCAGCCACAGCCATTCGGCCACGCCGTTGGCCAGCTGAACCAACGTGAACGCCATGAACGGCCCCATCCGCAACGCTGATTCCCACAGATCCAGTCCCAGCGACCCGCCCAGGTAGGCCGACGCGATCCCCCAGTTGGCTGCCAATGCCACCAGCATGGTGCCCAGCAGGGTCAACGCCACCCGCAGCAGGCCGCCGCGCAGGTTGCCCAGGCGCAGCATGAAACCCAGCTCCAGGGCCACCAGGACGGCCATCCAGCCTGCCTGGCGGCCGCTCAGCAGCGCGATGAACAACCAGGCCAGCGTGGCCGTGACAACTCCTAGCAACAACAGCGGGGGCCAGAGCCAGTGGGCGGACCTGGCGGGCGCAGAGGTGGGCGGCATGCATTCTTCCTTTGGTCCGCCACAGGATACCGGCTTGCGGGGTGACCGGCGCGTGGCCGGCCACTGGGCTAAAATGAGCGCCTTGCGGGAATCGGCCGCGACCCCATATCGATCCACATGTACTCCCGTAGCAGCGAACCCGTCCACTTCGAACGCGACTGCGAGGCCGTCATGGTCCCGCAGGGCGAAACGGTCACCTTGCCCGCCGGCAGCTATGGGTACATCACCCAGGCGCTGGGCGGCAGCTATACCGTGTTTGTCGAAGGCAATCTGTTCCGCATCGCCGGCAAGGACGGCGACGCCATGGGCAAGGAACCGCCCGCGCCGCTGGAACTGCCCGCCGACGCCTCCGACGAGGAGGTCGAAAAGCTTGTCTGGCAGCAGCTGCGGACCTGTTTCGACCCGGAGATCCCCTTCAACATCGTCGACCTGGGCCTGGTCTACGAAGTGGAGCTCAAGCACCTGGATGACGGGCAGCGCGAGGTCGACGTCAAGATGACCCTGACCGCGCCGGCCTGCGGCATGGGCGATATCCTCGTCGACGACGTGCGCAGCAAGCTGGAAATGATCCCGACCGTGGTCGAAGCCGATGTCGAACTGGTGTTCGACCCACCGTGGGGCCAGCACATGATGTCCGAGGCCGCCCGCCTTGAAACCGGCATGCTGTAATTGAACCCGTAACCAGAACAGGAAATTTCCGGTGTCCCAGTCTTCCGTGAGCTTCACCACCACCCGTTCCGCCCAGCCGCGCAGCAGCGAGGAGCGTGAACGCATCCTGGCCGCCCCCGGTTTTGGTCTGCACTTCACCGACCACATGGTGGAAGTGCGGTGGGACAAGGACACCGGTTGGCACAACGCCAGCGTGCGCCCGTACGGCCCGCTGCAGCTGGACCCGGCCGCCGCGGTGCTGCACTACGGCCAGGAAATCTTCGAAGGCATCAAGGCCTACCGCCATGCCGACGGCTCGATCTGGACCTTCCGCCCCGATGCCAACGGCCGCCGCCTGCAGCGTTCGGCGCAGCGCCTGGCGCTGCCGGAACTGCCGGTGGAGATCTTCGTGGAATCGCTCAAGCAGCTGATCGCCGTGGATGCCAGCTGGGTGCCGTCGGCCGACGAATCCAGCCTGTACTTCCGCCCGTTCATGATCGGCGATGAAGCCTTCCTCGGCGTGCGCGGCGCGCAGAAGGCCGGCTACTACGTGATCGCCAGCCCGGCAGGCCCGTACTTCGCCAAGGGCGTGGCCCCGGTGTCGATCTGGCTGTCCACCGAATATGCGCGTGCGGCCAAGGGCGGCACCGGTGCGGCCAAGTGCGGTGGCAACTACGCCGCCTCGCTGCTGCCGCAGCAGAAGGCGCAGGCGCAGGGTTGCTCGCAGGTGCTGTTCCTGGATCCGGTCGAAGGCAAGTACCTGGAAGAACTGGGTGGCATGAACGTGTTCCTGGTCTACAAGGACGGCACCCTGGTCACCCCGGCGCTGTCCGGCAGCATCCTGGAAGGCATCACCCGCGAAAGCATCCTGCAACTGGCGCGCGACCGCGGCATGAAGGTCGAAGAGCGCAAGGTGACCATCGACGAGTGGAAGCAGGGCGTGGCCTCGGGCGAGATCGCCGAAGTGTTCGCCTGCGGGACCGCTGCGGTGGTCACGCCGATCGGCCAGCTCAAGGGCGAGGGCTTCTCGGTGGGTGACCTGACCGCCCCGGCTGGCGAGGTGACCATGTCGCTGCGCAAGGAACTGACCGACATCCAGTACGGCCGCCTGCCGGATCGCCATGGCTGGCTGGTGCGCCTGGACGGCTGATCGTTCGACGCGCGTTGGATACCCAAGGCCCGCCTGGCAACAGGCGGGCCTTTTTCATGGGCGGCGCCTGCCGGAGCCCGGTCTGAACGATCCAAACGCACCCAACCCATTGACGCGCAAGCAATGTCTTGCTCATGACGCGCAAGACAGTGACGCAGGACACGAATTGCGTCCGGCGTGACCGCATCGGCACGCGGAAGTTTCTTCACATTCACAAACCGTTGACCCGAAAAGTCTCAGATCGAAACTTTCACAACCCTGAAAGCGGGCTGAAACATTGTTGGGCCGAATCGAAACCACTAGCGTCCGGGTTCGGGCGGTTTCGCAGGGGAAAGCCGATCCGTCTTCCAGGTTCGATCCAAGCCATCGCTCCACAGCGCCGGATCTGACCGACCTTTGCCGCCTCGACGGCTCCTCACTCTTGAAGGGAATTCCGATGTCTCATGATCCGCAGCGCTTGCGTCAGCGTGCCTTGGTTGTACTCGGTGGTTCGGTGCTTTCGACCCTGCTCCTGGCGGCGCCGGCGTTCGCCGGCGACGTGCAGTTGAGTGGCCTGGCCTCGGCCCCGACCCACCAGCGTTTCATCGTCAAGTACAAGGACGGCGCCACCGAGGTGGCCACCCCGACCGCACTGGCCAGTTCGCTCAAGGCCGCCGCCCAGGCCGTTCCTGCTGCGCAGGGGCGCGCGCTGGGCCTGCAGAAGCTGCGCCAGCTGGCCATCGGCCCGACCGTGGTCAAGGCCGACCGGCCGCTGGATGCCGCCGAATCGGAACTGCTGATGCGTCGCCTGGCCGCCGATCCGAACGTGGAGTACGTCGAAGTCGACCAGCTGATGCACGCCACCCTGGTGCCCAACGACAGCCGCCTGTCCGAGCAGTGGGGCTTCGGCACCAGCAACGCCTCGATCAACGTGCGCCCCGCCTGGGACAAGGCCACGGGAACGGGCGTGGTGGTAGCGGTGATCGATACCGGCATCACCAACCATCCGGATCTAAACGCCAACATCCTGCCTGGCTATGACTTCATCAGCGATGCCGCGATGGCGCGCGATGGAGGTGGCCGCGACAACAATGCCAACGACGAAGGCGACTGGTATGCCGCCAACGAATGCGGCGCCGGCTACCCGGCTTCCAACTCCAGCTGGCACGGCACCCACGTGGCCGGCACCATCGCCGCGGTGACCAACAACACCACCGGCGTGGCCGGCACCGCCTACAACGCCAAGGTCGTTCCGGTGCGCGTGCTGGGCAAGTGCGGCGGCTACACCTCCGACATCGCCGATGCGATCGTGTGGGCATCCGGCGGCACCGTCAGCGGCGTGCCGGCCAATGCCAACCCGGCCGAAGTGATCAACATGTCCCTCGGCGGCGGCGGCACCTGCTCGACCACCTACCAGAACGCCATCAACGGCGCGGTCTCGCGCGGCACCACCGTGGTGGTGGCAGCGGGCAACAGCAACACCAACGTGTCCTCGTCGGTGCCGGCCAACTGCGCCAACGTGATCGCGGTGGCGGCCACCACGTCGGCCGGCGCCCGCGCCAGCTTCTCCAACTACGGTGCCGGCATCGATGTCTCGGCGCCGGGCCAGGCGATCCTGTCCACGCTCAACAGCGGCACCACCGTGCCGGGCGCTGCGTCCTATGCGTCGTACAACGGCACCTCGATGGCGGCCCCGCACGTGGCCGGCGTGGTCGCGCTGGTGCAGTCGGTCGCGCCCACCGCGCTGTCGCCGGCGGCCATTGAGACGCTGCTCAAGAACACCGCACGGGCCCTGCCGGGCGCCTGCAGCGGCGGCTGCGGCGCGGGCATCGTCGATGCGGATGCGGCCGTCACCGCCGCGCTGGGCGGGACCAACCCGAACCCGGGCACCGGCACGCTGCAGAACAACGTGCCGGTCAGCGGCCTGGGTGCTTCCAGCGGTGCATCGCTGGCCTACACCGTGGCCGTGCCGTCGGGCCGCTCGCAGCTGAAGGTGACCATCGCCGGCGGCACGGGTGATGCGGACCTGTACGTGCGTTCGGGCAGCGCGCCCACCGACACCGTGTACACCTGCCGCCCGTACCTGAGCGGCAACAACGAGACCTGCACGATCACCGCCCCGGCCGCGGGGACCTGGTACGTCCGGGTGAAGGCCTACAGCACCTTCTCCGGCGTGACCCTGACCGCGCAGTATTGATGTCATCGGTCACCCGACCAATGGTCGGGTGCTACCGGAGGTAGGTGCCGACCGTTGGTCGACACGCCCCACGCGTGACGCGGTTACCGCGTCACGCGTCTTCGAACCGGTTCGCAGCGACGTTCTTTCGCACGTGTTCGGGGTTCCAGATGCGGCCGTTCATGGCGATGTACACGCCCGGCTGCAGCGACTGCACCGCGCCGATCGCACAGCCGATGTTGAACTCGGCGTCCGAACCACGGAAGCGCGCCGGGCTGAGCGCACCGGTCATGACGATGGTCTTGTCGGGGATGCTCCTGAGCACCCGGCCGGTCTGCACCATCGAATCGGTGCCGTGGGTGACCAGCACGTGGCGGGTCGGCTGTGCGGCGATGGTGGCGCGGATCAGCTCGCGGTCTTCGTCGGTGATGTGCAGCGAATCCTTGCGCAGGATCGGAATCACGTTGAAGCGGAAGGTCACGCCCAGCTCGCGCAGGATCATCCCGATCTGGGGATCGCCGATCTGGTAGTCCGACTTGTCGTCGAAGTAGATCTTGTCGATCGTGCCACCGGTGGTGATGATCAGTAGTTCTTCCATTGCAGGCTTCCTGGAGTGCGGGCGGTACCGCGCGGCAACACCCGCGCTGGGTGCCCATGATACGGCTGCCGGCGCCCGCCCGCAGCCGCGCGAGGCGCTCAACGCTTCGAGAAACGCCGGCGCAGGCCGGGCGCGCTGGAGATCCCGATCACCGCCAGGGCCAGCAGCAGTTCCAGCCAGGCAAAGTGCGCGGTTTCCGGGTGGCTCCAGGCACTCATCACGCCGTGGCTGAACCAGAACAGCGCCAGCACACCGGCCCAGAACATCGCCTTGCCGCGCCCGGTGACCACGCCGAGCGCCAGCAGCAGCGGCGGGGCGGTGAAGACCAGCTGGCTGGCCAGCCAGTGCCGGTCGTGCGCGAACCACACCGCAAACACCGCCGCCAACGCCAGCAGCACGGTGGCCAACGTCCACTTCTGCGCGCGCGGGCTCATCCCAGCCGCCGCGCGATATCGGCCACGCGCCGGCCGAGCGCGCGCGCCAGGATCGCTTCGTCCTCGCTCGGCACCGGGTTGTCGTCGGCGCCGGCCACATGGCTGGCACCGTAGGGGGTGCCGCCGGTGGTGGTGTGGCTCAGCGCCGGCTCGGTGAACGGAATGCCCACGATCAGGCAGCCGTGGTGCAGCAGCGGCACCTGCATCGACAACAGCGTGGATTCCTGCCCGCCATGCAGCGACGCGGTGGAGGTGAACACCCCGGCGGGCTTGCCGGCCAGCGTGCCGTTGACCCACTCGGCCCCGAGCCCGTCGAGGAAATGCTTGACCGGCGCGGCCATGTTGCCGAACCGCGTCGGGCTGCCCAGCAGCAGGCCGCTGCACTCGGCCAGGTCCTCCACGCTCACGTAGGGCGCACCGTCATCGGGCACCGGCGGCCGCGCGGTCTGGGTGACCGCCGCCACCGGCGGCACCGTGCGCAGGCGCGCGCTCATGCCGGGCACTTCGCCGATGCCACGCGCGATCTGGCGCGCAAGCCGCGCCACCGAACCGCCGCGGCTGTAATACAGCACCAGGATCTCCGCCATCTCGCTTCCGTTGTGTCCAGTCTGTCCGCAGTATGGCATTGCCTCCACCCGGCTTCAGGTACGCTTGCCACGATGGAACCCCTGGACACCCTCAACCTGTGGATGGAACGCGTGCGCGATCGCGCCCGTACCGCCAGCTTCGGTCGCTTCCTGTGGCGCCGCTTCCTCGACGACCGCCTGTTCCAGGCCGCCGCCTCGCTGGCTTACACCACCGTGTTCGCGCTGGTGCCGCTGGCGATCGTGGTGTTCGGCGTGCTCTCGGCGTTCCCGGTGTTCGACCGCTGGAGCGACACGCTCAGCGACTACGTGTTCTCCAACTTCGTGCCCAACGCCGCGCGCGCGGCCGAAGGCTACCTGCGCCAGTTCTCGGCCAGTGCCGGGCAGCTCACCGCCGCCGGCTTCATCGCGCTGGTGGTGTCGCTGCTGATCACCCTCAACAGCGTCGAGCAGACCTTCAACCAGATCTGGCGGGTCAGTTCGGCGCGGCCCAAGCTCACCCGCTTCCTGGTCTATTGGACCGTGCTGACCCTGGGCGCGATGCTGGCGGCCGCGTCGCTGGCCGTATCTGCCCGCGTGTTCGCGCTGCCGCTGTTCGGCACCAGTGAAGGCCGCCTGCTGGCCAATGCGTCGTTGACCCTGGCGCCGATCCTGATCGAGTTCGTCTGCATCATGCTGGTCTACCGGGTGGTGCCGCACCACACGGTGAAGTGGCGGCATGCCATTCCCGGCGCGATCCTCGCGGCCGTGATGCTGGAGCTGGTGAAGTGGGGCATGGGCGCCTACCTGGGCAGCTTCCAGTCCTACCAGAAGCTTTACGGCACGGTGGCCTTCGTGCCGATCCTGCTGCTGTGGATCTACCTGTGCTGGGTGTCGGTGCTGCTGGGTGCCTCGCTGGCCTCGTCGATCGCCGCGTTCCGCTACCAGCCGGCCGACCTGCGCCTGCCCACCGGCTACGAACTGTATGGCCTGCTGCGCCTGATCGGCCGCTTCCACCAGGCGCGCATGGACGGACGCGGGCTGGACGAAGACGAGATCCTGGGGCTGGAGCCGATGCTGACCGACTCGCTGCTGCAGAGCATGCTCTGCGACCTGGAAGCGATCCGGGTGGTGCGCCGCGACGAACAGAGCCAATGGCTGCTGTCGCGCGACCTGGACAAGCTCACCTTGGCCGACCTCTACGAATCCACGCAGCTGCGCATTCCGGTCAAGGAAGCCTACCTGCCTTACCGCGACGACAGCCTCGGTACCGCCTCGGTGGCGGCGCTGGATGCCCTGCGGCTGCCGTTGCGCGAGCTGCTCAAGCGCCGCGTCAGCGATATCTATTCCCCGTCTGGAGACACCCCATGACCTTCAAGCCCCTGCTGCTGGCCGTCGGCCTGCTCGCCCTGGCCGGCTGCAACAAGCCGGCACCGCAGCCCGAAGCGGCCGCCCCGGCGCCGGCCCCCGCAGCAGAACCGGCCGCCCCGGCCGCCGACCCCGCCACGCCTGACCTGGAGCGCAAAACCGTGGCGCAGCCGCGCCTGGTGCTGCCCGCCCTCGACGGAACCACGTACGACCTGGCCGCACATCGCGGCAAATGGGTGGTGGTGAACTTCTGGGCGACCTGGTGCGCGCCGTGCCGCAAGGAAATGCCGGAGCTGTCGGCACTGCATGCCATGCGCGAGGAGATCGAAGTGGTCGGCCTGGCCTACGAAGACATCGAGCCGGAGGAGATGAAGGCGTTCCTGCAGAAGCTGCCGGTGACCTACCCGATCGTGCTGGTGGACACCTACAACCCGCCGGAAGACTTCGCCGTGCCGCGCGGCCTGCCGCTGACCTACCTGATCGCCCCGGACGGCAAGGTCGCCAAGGAATTCCTGGGCCCGGTGACGGCAGCGGACATCGAAGCGATTGTGCATTGACGATCTGCCCTTGGTTGATTGATCCCGATCCACGGACGCCACGTAACAATTCGTAGCGCCGGCCGTTGGCCGGACACCGCGCGAAGCGCGGCCCAAGTGTCCGGAGACGGTTGCGCCACGCTCGCGACCAACACGCCGGGGTTTACAGGTTCCGAAGCCGTCTGTCGGGCGTTCATGGCGCCGGAACGAAAAGCGGCCGGCCAACGGCCGGCGCTACAGTCGGCTTCGGATCGTCCAAGCGTCGGACGGATTACCGGAGCCGCGTTTTGCCAGCTGCGGATACGTGGGCCGCGCTGCGCGCGGTGTCCGGCCAACGGCCGGCGCTACGAATTCATACGGGCCAATCAGGATCGGGATCAATCAACCTGGGGGTCATGAGGTGACAGGTTGATCGGCTTCAACACGCCGAAATGCTCTTCGTGCAGTTTGCCTTTCAACGGCGGCAGGTCCGGGATGGGATCGTCCACCCCGGTATCGGGCAGGCGATCCAGCAGGTTGCGGATCAATCCCAGCCGCCCGCGCTTCTGGTCGTTGAAGTCCACCAGCGTCCACGGCGCCTCTTCCCGATGCGTCGCGCGCAACATCGCCTCGCGCGCCTCGGTATACGCGGTGTACTTGCTGCGCGATTTGAGGTCCACCGGTGACAGCTTCCAGCCCTTGAGCGGGTCCACGTGGCGCTCGGCAAAGCGTTTCTCCTGCTGCACCTGGTCGACCGTGAGCCAGTACTTGAACAGCAGGATGCCATCGTCCACCAGCAGCTTCTCGAACACCGGCGCCTGCGCCAGGAACGCGTGGTACTCGGCCTCGGTGCAATAGCCCATCACGTGCTCGACCCCGGCCCGGTTGTACCAGCTGCGGTCCATCAGCACGATCTCGCCGGCAGCCGGCAGGTGCGACACATAGCGCTGGAAGTACCACTGGGTACTTTCGCGGTCGGTCGGCTTGGGCAGCGCCACCACCCTGCACTGGCGGGGGTTGAGGTGCTCGGCGATGGCCTGGATGGCGCCGCCCTTGCCGGCGGTATCGCGGCCCTCGAACAGCACCAGCACGCGCTGCCCGGTGTGCTGGGCCCAACGCGCCATCGCGGTGAGTTCGAGCTGCATCGGTTCAAGCAGTGCCTGGTACGCCTTGCGCTTGAGCTTGCCCATCGGTGCGGGATTCCGGCTGACAGAAGAAGCCCGAGCCTAGCGCAATGGGTAGTCAGCCCGCGTGTGCATCCTGCCAGCCGTGCAAACGCCCCATCGCCTGCACCTCGGCACTGAAGTCGCGGGCGAATCCGGCCATGTCGAACAGGCCGGTGTCCGAACGCCGCTGGGCCAGGGTGGCGCGCAGCGCTGCCAGTGCCTGCGGGTCGTTGCCCAGCGCGATGGCGGTCTCCACGAAGACGCGGTCGTCGGCAGCGTTCATCGCCGGCAGCTGCAGGTGATGGTTGAGCGAACCGGCCACGCGCGAAGCGAACGTCGCGCCCGGGCAGGTCAGCACCGGGCAGCCGGCCCACAGTGCATCGGATGCGGTGGTGTGCGCGTTGTACGGGTGCGTGTCCAGGAACAGGTCCGCCTGCTGGTAGCGCGCCAGGTAGGTCGGGTGCGGCAGCTTGGGCATGAACACCAGCCGCGCCGGATCCAGCCCCGCCTCGCGCGCCGCCGCGCGCAGCCGCGCATCGGCATTGCCCGGCCCGGACAGCAGCCACAACACGCTGCCCGGTACGCCCTGCAGCACCGCGAACGCGCGGCGCATGCTGCGCGGGTTGAGCTTGTAACTGTTGTTGAAGCAGCAGAACACCACGCCCTGCGCTGGCAGGCCACAGGCCTGGCGGCCTGGCGCGGGCTCCAGCATGCGGGTGTTGTCCGAGGGCTGGAACGCGCGGGGCAGGCGCCGGACCTGTTCGCTGAAGGCCGGCGTCAGCGCGGCAGGCAGCACGTAGTCATCGGCCAGCACGTAGTCGATCCACGCCGCGCCCGACGTGCCCGGATACGCCAGCCAGTTCACCTGCACCGGGGCCGGGCGCATCGCCAGTACCGCCGGCGCGCCACCGCCGCCCCAGCCACGCAGATCGAACAGCACATCGATGCCGGTCGCGCGGATCCGCGCGGCGATCGCCGCGTGCGGCAGGCTCGACACGTCATGCAGTGCAGTGGCAGCGGCCTGCAGGCGCGCGCGGATCGCGCTGCCATCATCGGCGTTGAGGGCAAACAGATGCAGCTCCAGCGCGCCGAGCGCACGCAGCTGCTCGAACAGCGCCACGGTCAGCAGCCCGGTCGGGTGCGCGCCGAAGCCATTGGAAAGGAAACCCACGCGCAGCTGCCCCTCGCGGCGGACCTGCGTGGGCGGCAGCGCACGCACTCCCTCGGCAATGCCCGCAGCGCGCTGCCGCGCACACGCCCGCTGCTCGGCGGCGCTGGCGTCTTCGCTGAGGAAGGCGAATGGCTCCACCACCGCCGCGCCCTGCGCCACGGCTTGGCGCACCTGCTGGGACAGCGGTTCGAGTTCGCGCCAGTCGCACAGCCGGCGTTGCCAGTTGAGCAGCTGGGCGGTGATGTAAGGCTCGCCGGGCAGCAGCCGATGCGCGTGGCGGTAGGCATCGGCAGCGGCTTCGGGCTGGCCGGCGTCTTCCAGCGCGTGGCCCAGCCACAGTGCGATGCCGGGGTGCTCCGGGACCAGGTTGGCGGCCTGGCGCAACAGCGTGGCTGCTTCGCCATGTCGGCCCTGCATCCAGCGCGTGCGGCCCAGCCGGGCCAGCGCTTCGGGGTGGCCGGGGCGCAGTTGCAACGCGCGTGTAGCGGCGTGATCGCCGGCAGCGGTGTCACCGGCCTCAAGCTCGGCGTCGGCCAGCATCACCCAGGCGATGAAGTCCTGCGGCCGGCGCTGCACCGCGCTGCGCAGCTGCTCGCGCTGCGGGTCCATGCTCACGCGCCAGCGGACAGCTGGGCCAGTTCATCGGCCTGGTGTTCGTGGATCAGCCGCTCCACCAGCGTGTCCAGCTCACCGGCGATGATGTTGGGCAGGTCGTACAGGGTCAGCCCTTCCACGCGGTGGTCGGTGATCCGGCCCTGCGGGAAGCTGTAGGTGCGGATGCGCTGGCTGCGGTCGCCGCTGCCGACCTGCAGCCGGCGGCTTTCCGCGGTGGCGGCCGCCTGCTTGCTGCGCTCGGCATCGAGCAGCTGCGCCTTCAGGCGCTTCATCGCCTTGTCGCGGTTGGCGTGCTGGCTGCGCTCGGTCTGGCATTCCACCACCACGCCGCTGGGCACGTGGGTGATGCGGATGGCCGATTCGGTCTTGTTGACGTGCTGGCCACCGGCGCCGGACGAGCGGAACGTATCCACCCGCAGGTCGGCCGGGTTGATGACGATCTCATCGACCTCGTCGGCTTCGGGAATGATCGCCACCGTGGCCGCCGAGGTGTGGATGCGGCCCTGCGACTCGGTGGCCGGCACGCGCTGCACGCGGTGCGTGCCGGATTCGAACTTGAGCTTGGAATAGGCGCCGCGGCCAACCACGCGCGCCACGATCTCCTTGTAGCCGCCATGCTCGCCGGGGCTGTCCGATTCGATCTCCACCTTCCAGCCCTGGCGCTCGGCATAGCGCGCGTACATGCGGAACAGGTCGCCGGCGAAAATCGCCGCCTCGTCGCCGCCGGTGCCGGCGCGCACTTCCAGGAACAGGTTGCCATCGTCGCGCGGATCGCGCGGCACCAGCAGCAGCGCCAGGTCATGGTCCAGCTGCTGCAGGCGATCCTGCGCGGCGGTGATTTCCTCCTCGGCCAGCTCGCGCAGGTCCGGGTCGGCACGCATCGCTTCGGCGGCGGCCAGGTCGGCCAACGCCCGGGCTTCGTCGTCCAGCGCGGTGGCGATCGGCTGCAGCTGGGCGAATTCACGTGAAAAATTGCGGAAGCGCTCGTTGTCGCCGACCACATCCGGGTCGGCCAGCAGGCGTTCAAGTTCTTCGCGGCGTTCGGCCAGCGCTTCCAGCTTACGGCGCAGGGTCGGCGTCATCGTTGCTCACGGCAGGGTGTTGGTAGCCCGGCTTGGCCGGGAACAGGCGCTCGGCGGCGCGGGTCAATTCAGTATCGCCGCTGAGCGCGGCCGCACGCAGCGCGGCGGTAGGCGGGTGCAGCAGGCGGTTGGTCAGGCCATGCGCGAGCAGCTCCAGCACCTCCTCCGGCGATTTGCCGTGGGCCAGCTGCTGGCGCGCCTTGTCCAGCATTTCCACCCGGGTGGCTTCGCCGTACGCGCGCAGCTGGCGCAGCGGCGCCTGGTGCGCGTTGGCCTGCAGGGTCTCGACGAACCGCGATACTTGCAGCTCGATGATGGCTTCGGCTTCAGCGGCCGCCTCGCGCCGGCTGCGGCGGTTGTCCTCCACCGCGCGCTCCAGGTCGTCGACCGTGTACAGGAAGGCGTCCTGCAGCTCGCCCACCCCGGTTTCGATATCGCGCGGCACCGCCAGGTCGAACAGCAGCATCGGCTTGTGTTTTCGCGAGCGCAGCGCGGCGGCGATCTGCGCCTTGGTGATCACCGGCTCGCGCGCGGCGGTGGCCGAAAACACCACGTCGGCTTCGCCCAGGTGGCGTTCCAGCTCGGTCAGCGGCAGCGCCACGCCGCCGTGGCGGGTGGCCAGCTCCTGTGCGTGCGCCAGGGTGCGGTTGGCGATCAGCAGCCGGCGGACGCGGCCTTCGCTGAGGTGGCGGGCGGCCAGTTCGATGGTTTCGCCGGCACCGACCAGCAGTACGGTGGAGTCTTCCAGCCGCGCGAAGGAGTTCTGCGCCAGGCGCACTGCGGTGGAGGCCACCGAGATCGGGTTGGCGCCCACGCGGGTATCGGTGCGCGCGCGCTTGGCCACCGAGAAGGTCTGCTGGAACAAGCGATCCAGGCGCTGGCCGAGCAGGCCATGGTCGCGCGCGGTCGCCCAGGCGTCCTTCACCTGGCCCAGGATCTGGGGCTCACCCAGCACCATCGAGTCCAGCCCGGTGGCGACCCGGAACAGGTGGCGCACCGCATCGGCATCGGCATGCTGGTACAGGTAACCGTGCAGCTGCCCGGCGTGCGACTCCAGCCACTGCGCCAGCGCCTCGCCCGATTCGGCCACGGCATACAGCTCCGTGCGGTTGCAGGTGGACAGCAGCACCGCCTCGGCCACCTGCGGGGTATCGCGCAGCGACGCCAATGCCTGGGGCAGGGCGTCGCCGCCAAAGGACGCGCGTTCGCGCAGTTCCACTGGCGCGGTCTGGTGATTCAGTCCGAGCACCCACAGGGTCATTGTTCAGTTGCTTGCGATAAGCTGCTGGCCATTCAAGTCGTCATTTTAAGGCCAGAAGCCCCCGATGCCCGCATTGATTCGCATCTCCAGCGTTCTGCTGCTGTCCCTGTTCACCGCCAACGCCCTGGCGGCGGCCCCGGCTGCACCGGCCGGCAAGGCCGGAACGGCCGAACCGGCGTCGCTGACCCCGGTCATGGCCGGTGAGTTCGCGCTGCAGGCCGGCAAGCTGCCCGAGGCCGCGCGCTGGTACCTGGAGGCCGCCGAGGCGGGCCGTGACGACGCCGGCCTGGCCGAGCGCGCCACCCGGATCGCCATGCTCGCCGACGATGACAAGCGCGCCAGCCGCGCGTTGTCCCTGTGGGAGAAGCGTGCGCCCCGTTCGTTGTCCATGCGCAGCGCTGCGGCCGCGCTGGACCTGCGCAAGGGCGATGTGAAGGGCGCGCGGACCGAGCTGGCCAGCCTGCTGCGTGACCCGGACCCGCGCGGCTGGAAGTTCGCGCTGGCCGCGCTGGTCGGTGGGGGCCGCGACCCGGCCGCCGCCGCCGATGTGCTGGGCCGGCTGGTCGACGACAACGCCATCCCCAACCAGCTCGAGCCCTGGCAGGAATTCGGCCGGCTGGCCATGCGCATGGACCGGCCCGAGCTGGCCCGGCGCATGGTCGATGAAGTGGTGCGCCGCTTCCCCGGTGAGCCGCGCGTGGCGCTGCTCAATGCCAGCCTGATGTTCCAGGCCGGGAAGACCGACGACGCCCTGGCGGCGCTGCGTTCGGTGGAGCCGCGCACCGCCGAAGACCCGGAGCTGCGCAATGCCGTGGCCATCGCCTACGACGCCATGGGCGATGCGACATCGGCCGAGCGCGTGCTCGCGGTCGGTCCGCAGAACGTGCAGACCTGGGGCATGCGCGCCTCGCTGCTGGCCAAGCAGAAGGACGATGTGGCGCTGCTGGCGCTGTATACCGATCTCTCGAAGCAGGCGACCAAGCCGGATCCGGCGCAGCGCCTGCTGCTGGGCAAGATCGCCGAATACCTCAAACGCCATGCCGAAGCGGTGGACTGGTACCTCAGCGTGCCGGGCGGCGAAGAACGCGCCGAAGCGCGCCTGCGTGCGGCCAGCGCACAGTACGAACTGGGCCAGACCGACAAGGCCTTCGCCGGGGTGCACGCGATCCAGTCCGACGCCATGATCGACGATGAAGCGCGGCGCGATGCCTACCTGCTCGAAGCCGAGCTGCGCCAGCGGGGCGATGACCTGCCGGGTGAGCTGGACGCGCTGGCCCGGGGCCTGGCCGCCTACCCGGACGAGAACGCGCTGCTGTATGCCCGCGCGCTGGCCTGGGAGCGCCGCGATGACGTGCCGCGCGCCGAAGCGGACCTGCGCAAGATCCTGGTGACCGAGCCGGAGAACGTGGCCGCGCTCAATGCGCTGGGCTACACCCTTGCCGACCGCACCACGCGCTACCAGGAAGCATTGGAGCTGATCGACCGTGCCCGCGTGGCCGAGCCGGACAACGCCGCCATCGTCGACAGCTACGGCTGGGTGCTCTATCGCCTGGGCCGCAACGAAGAAGCGCTGGTGCAGCTGCGCCGCGCCTGGACGCTGGCCAAGGACCCGGAAATCGCCGCGCATGTGGGTGAGGTGCTGTGGGTGCTCGGCCGCAAGGACGAGGCCCGCCGTTTCTTCGATGAAGCACGCAAGCTCGACCCGGAAAACCGTGCGCTGCAGCGCGTGATCGAGAAATACGGCGTATGAACCTGATTCCCGTGAAGGCCGCCCTGGCGGCGGTCCTGGCCGTGTCGTTGTCGGCCTGCGTGTCACTGGACACGCGCAAGGCCCCGGCCGCCCCCGATGTGGTGACCACCGTGAGCACCGAAGCGCAGCAGGCAGAGGCCGCGCGCGTGGACGCGCTGCGCGCACAGCCGGCGTGGTCGTTCCAGGGCCGGGTCGCGGTCAGCAAGGGTCGCAACGGCGGCAGTGGTCGCATCGATTGGCAGCAGCAGGCGCGGCAGTACGTGGTGTCGCTGAGCGCGCCCGTCACCCGGCAGAGCTGGACCCTGAGCGGCGACAGCGAAAGCCGCAGCGGGCGCCTGGACGGCGTGGACGGTGGTCCCCGCCAGGGCGAGGATGCGCAGCAGGTGCTGCTGGAGGCCACCGGCTGGGATATCCCGGTCAACCAGTTGCCGGACTGGGTGCGCGGCCTGGTCGCCGAAGGGGCCGGCGCCGGGCAGATCGATCGGGACGCCGACGGCCGGCCGCGCCGCGTCCGCCAGATGGACTGGGAGATCCAGTTCCTGGACTGGTATCCGGCTGAAGGCGACCGCCCGGTGCTGCCGCGGCGGATCGAGGCGGTCAATGGCGACGCCAAAGTGCGCCTGCTGGTCGACGGCTGGGTGCTCGGCAGCCCATGAGCGCGCTGGACCTGAACGCCGGCGGGCCGTGGTTTCCGGCCCCGGCCAAGCTCAACCTGTTCCTGCACATCACCGGCTGCCGCGCCGACGGCTACCACGAACTGCAGAGCGTGTTCCGGCTGCTGGACTGGGGCGACCGGGTCCAGCTGCAGGTGCGTGAAGACGGCCAGGTGCGTCGTGTGGGGCCGTCCGTGCCCGGCGTGGCCGAGGCCGATGATCTCGCCGTGCGTGCTGCGGTCCTCCTGAAAAATCATGCGAACGTCGCTCAAGGTGTGGATATCGCCGTCGAAAAGCGCATTCCGGCGGGCGGCGGTTTTGGCGGGGGTTCTTCCGATGCGGCGACTGTCCTGGTCGCATTGAACGCGCTCTGGAAAACGGGTCTGGACGAAGACGCGCTGGCCGGCCTGGGCCTGCAGCTGGGCGCGGACGTGCCGGTCTTCGTGCGCGGCCGCAACGCCTGGGCCGAAGGCGTGGGGGAACAACTGACCCCGCTGCCGCTGCCGCCGGCCTGGTATGTGATCGCCGACCCCGGCGTTCACGTGCCCACGGCTGCACTTTTCGCCAGTCCCGATTTGACGCGCGATGCCCCAGTAGCGAAAATAGCGGACTTCGCTTCCGGGTCTTTGCTCGGGAATGCGTTCGAGCCGGTACTGCGCCGTCGCGAACCTGCCGTCGAGGCAGTGCTTATCGCGTTGGACAGGATTGGCCGGGCACGACTCACCGGGTCGGGAAGCGGTTGTTTCGTCGAGTTCGCCACGCGCGCTGCTGCAGAGCAGGGCCTGGCGCGGTTGCCGAAGGAACTGCGGGCATGGGTGGCTGCGGGCGTGGAGCGCTCGCCACTGCTTGATGTACTCGAGCGTTATTGATTTTGATGCAGGGGCGTCGCCAAGAGGCCCAAGGCACCAGGTTTTGATCCTGGCATTCGGAGGTTCGAATCCTCCCGCCCCTGCCACTTGCGGACGCCAACCGCGTTCCATGCGCATGCTGCGCGGACACGGTTGAACGGCCGCGGTGTTGTCACCGCAGACGTCCTCGGGCGCCGGCGGCAGAGTTCTCCGCCAATCGCTCCCGCCCGAGACCGTCATGATGCAAGATCACCCGAACCTGCTGGTATTTTCCGGCAACGCCAACAAGCGCCTTGCGCAGAGCATCTGCAAGGAACTGGGGGTGCGACCGGGCAAGGCGCTGGTGTCGCGCTTCTCCGATGGCGAAGTGCAGGTCGAAATCGAAGAGAACGTCCGCAAGCAGGACGTCTTCGTGATCCAGCCGACCTGTGCGCCCAGCGCCGAGAACCTGATGGAACTGCTGGTCCTGATCGATGCGCTCAAGCGCGCTTCGGTCAACAGTGTCACCGCCGTGGTGCCGTACTTCGGCTACTCGCGCCAGGATCGCCGCATGCGCTCCTCGCGCGTGCCGATCACCGCCAAGGTTGCCGCCAAGATGTTCAGCGCCGTTGGCGCCGACCGCGTCCTGACGGTGGACCTGCATGCCGACCAGATCCAGGGGTTCTTCGACATGCCGGTGGACAACGTGTATGCCTCGCCGCTGCTGCTCGCCGATATCTGGCGCGCCTACGGCACTGAAAACCTGATCGTGGTGTCCCCGGACGTGGGTGGCGTGGTGCGTGCGCGTGCCGTCGCCAAGCGCCTGGACGATGCCGACCTGGCGATCATCGACAAGCGCCGTCCGCGCGCCAACGTCTCCACCGTGATGAACATCATCGGTGACGTCGAAGGCAAGACCTGCGTGATGGTCGATGACATCGTCGATACCGCCGGCACCCTGTGTGCGGCCGCCGCGGCGCTGAAGGCGCGTGGCGCCCTCAAGGTGGCCGCGTACTGCACCCACGCTGTGCTCTCGGGCCCGGCGGTGGACAACATCAACAACTCCCAGCTCGACGAGCTGGTGGTGACCGATACCATCCCGCTGCGTGAAGAAGCGCGCGTGTGCAGCAAGATCCGCCAGCTCAGCGTGGCGGAAATGCTGGCCGAAACGATGCGCCGCATCGCCTTCGGCGAGTCGGTCAGCTCGCTGTACGTGGATTGATTCGTTTTTTCCTGGCCGCCGGCAACGGCAGCCAGGGCCCCGGGGACGTCTGGTCGCGGACGTGCCCTTCATCGCCAAGCCATTCCGGCAAGGCAACAACTGGTAGAAGCAAAATGTCGAAGACCCATGAAATCAAGGTCACCAAGCGTGAACTGCAGCGTAAGGGTGCGAGCCGCCGCCTGCGTCACGCCGGTGTGATCCCGGCCATCGTGTACGGTGGCAACGCCGAACCGGTCGCCATCAGCCTGGACCACAACGCCACCTGGCTGGCCCAGCAGAACGAGTGGTTCTACTCGTCGATCCTGAGCCTGAACCTGGACGGCCAGATCACCAAGGTCCTGCTGCGTGACATGCAGCGCCACCCGCACAAGCAGCTGATCATGCACTTGGATTTCCTGCGCGTGGATGAGAACCAGGCCCTGACCGCTTCGGTGCCGCTGCACTTCCTCAACGAAGACACCTCGCCGGCCGGCAAGGCTGCCGACGTCGTGGTCACCCACGAACTGAAGGAAGTCACCATCAGCTGCCTGCCGAAGGACCTGCCGGAGTCGATCGACGTCGACCTGGGCGAGCTGAAGGCTGGCGACGTGGTGTACCTGTCCAACATCAAGCTGCCGAAGGGCGTTGAGATCGTTGCCCTGGCCCAGGGCAAGGACCACGACGACGCCATCGTCACTGCCAAGCACGGCAAGGGCGAAGCCGCTGACGAAGAAGTGGCTGCTGCGGAGTAAGTGATTGCGGCGCCTGTCCCCCCGGGGCAGGCGCCGTTTCTGCATGTACCGGCACGACGCCGGTAGCGATGAAGAAGAGCGATGACAGGATTGCGATTGATCGTTGGCCTGGGTAACCCCGGACCCGAGCACGCCCAGACCCGGCACAATGCCGGGTTTCGTTTCATTGACGCCCTGGTCGCACAGGCCGGCGCGCGCTGGAGCGTGGACAGCAAGCTGTTCGGCGAGACCGCCAAGGTCGATATCGCCGGCCAACCGGTGTGGCTGCTCAAGCCCGCCACCTTCATGAATCTCAGTGGCAAGTCGGTCACCGCCGCCCAGCGCTTCTGGAAGATCGAGCCCGAGGAAACCCTGCTGGCGCACGACGAACTGGACCTGCCGCCCGGCGTGGCCCGGCTCAAGTTCGATGGCGGCCACGGTGGCCAGAACGGCCTGCGTGACACCATCCGCCTGCTCGGCCATGGCAGGTTCCACCGCCTGCGCATCGGCATCGGTCATCCCGGTCACAAGGACCGCGTGGTGCCATGGGTGCTCGGCCGTGCCAGCAAGGACGATGACGTGCTGATCGGGCATGCCATCGACGACGCCATCGACGTACTGCCGCTGGCCGTGCGTGGCGATTACAGTGAGGCGATGAAGCGCCTGCACACCCCGAAATAACCACGGCGTACCGACCGACGGTCGGTGCCTACCACCCCAGAGGTTGTCAAAGATGGGTATCAAATGCGGCATCGTCGGCCTGCCCAACGTCGGCAAATCGACCCTGTTCAACGCGCTGACCAAGGCGGGCATCGCCGCGGCCAACTTCCCGTTCTGCACCATCGAGCCGAACGTCGGCATCGTGCCCGTGCCGGATCCGCGCCTGAACGAACTGGCGGCGATCATCAACCCGCAGAAGGTCATCCCGACCGCCGTGGAGTTCGTCGACATCGCCGGCCTGGTCGCCGGTGCCGCCAGCGGTGAAGGCCTGGGCAACAAGTTCCTGGCCCACATCCGCGAAGTGGATGCGATCACCCACGTGGTGCGCTGCTTCGAGCACGGCGACATCATCCACGTGGCAGGCAAGGTGGATCCGATCTCGGACATCGAGACGATCGACATCGAGCTGGCCCTGGCTGACCTGGACAGCGTGGAAAAGGCGCTGAACCGCGCCGAGCGCGCGGCCAAGGGTGGCGACAAGGATGCCGCGGCACGCAAGCCGGTGCTGGCCAAGCTCCAGGCTGCGCTGGCCGACGGCAAGGCGGGTCGTTCGGTGGGCCTGGACGAGGAAGAGAAGGCGCTGGTGCGCGACCTGTTCCTGCTGACGCTGAAGCCGGTGATGTACATCTGCAACGTGCTGGAAGACGGCTTCGAGAACAATCCGCACCTGGAAGCGGTGCGCGCGCACGCTGCGGCCGAGGGCGCGATGGTGGTGCCGGTCTCGGCGGCGATCGAAGAAGAGCTCTCGCAGCTGGACGACGAAGACCGCGACACGTTCCTGGCCGACCTCGGCCTGAGCGAGCCGGGCCTCAACCGCGTGATCAACGCGGCGTACAAGCTGCTCGGCCTGCAGACCTACTTCACCGCCGGCGTGAAGGAAGTCCGCGCCTGGACCGTGCGCAAGGGCGCCACCGCCCCGCAGGCGGCCGCCGTGATCCACACCGACTTCGAGAAGGGCTTCATCCGCGCCGAAACCATCGCGTATGACGACTTCATCAAGTACAAGGGCGAAGCCGGCGCCAAGGAAGCCGGTCGCCTGCGCCTGGAAGGCAAGGAATACCGCGTCCAGGAAGGCGACATCCTGCACTTCCGCTTCAACGTCTGATTCAACACGACGCTGATGTCCGCAACGCCCCGCCTTGAGCGGGGCGTTTGCGTTTGGGCGTGGACAATAATTAGCCACGCCCCGAAAGCACTGCGCGACAGGCTTCACCGCACTTGTCCACAGCAAACTCCCATGGCTTTCCACGCGCCATGTGGAAAACCCGCGCCGGCATGGACAAATAATCACCATGCATTCGAAACCATTGCGGCACGGGGCTCACGCGCGGTTGTCCACAGCTAACTCCCACCGCTCTCCACGACCCCTGTGGAGAACGTGCACGCAACTGACGTGATGCCGGGCGTTGCCCGGCTGCTTCACGCATATGGGCGAACAGCCTTGCGCTGCGAGCGTACCTGGCTTGGGCCGTCGGGTGCGGGTTTGCGGGACACGCCGTGAACCTGTGGTGGTCAAGTTTTTCTGGACACTCTCAAGGGGCGTTCAGGCCACCTGC
>NZ_JAGXKC010000440.1:0-267 GCF_019091045.1 Stenotrophomonas sp. GbtcB23
GGAAGCGCCGACCTCCTGGGCGGCGCTGTGGGAAAAGGACAAGGAAGTCAAGCTCGGCCTCCTGGCGCTCGTCTCCAACTCCTTCCTGCTGGCAGTGTCGGCAAAGACTTATTTGGGCGGCACAAACGCGCTCGATACGGACGAAGGCATCCTCAAGGCGCTCGAAAAGCTCGCAGAGCTGAAGCCGAATGTCCGCCTCTGGTATCGCGACGAAGCGCAGTTCGAACAGGCGCTGAAATCCGGCGAAATCCCGGTGGGCCAGTATTA
>NZ_JAGXKC010000441.1:0-266 GCF_019091045.1 Stenotrophomonas sp. GbtcB23
CGAACGCGGTCGGGTCCGATTCGATTTCTTCGGCGGCCAGGAGCCGGGTCATCTGGCCCTGGATCTGGTCCACGTCAAGCCGCTTGAGGTTGAACTGCAGGCAGCGCGACAGCACCGTGACCGGCAGCTTCTGCGGGTCGGTGGAGGCCAGCAGGAACTTCACGTGTTCCGGCGGTTCTTCCAGCGTCTTCAGCAGCGCATTGGACGCCGCCTTGGACAGCATGTGCTCTTCGTCGATCAGGTAGACCTTGTACTTGCCGCGCGAG
>NZ_JAGXKC010000442.1:0-266 GCF_019091045.1 Stenotrophomonas sp. GbtcB23
CCCAGTTGGACGGGAACAGCGCGGTGGCGATCGGCACATCATCGGTGTGGCCTTCCACGCGCCCGCCGTTGGGCGCGTCGTGCAACACCTGGGCCAGCGAAGACAGGGTGTCGCGTGCGTGCACGCCGAGCGTGGCCGAGCCGGTGGTGGACAGGATGTCGCTGTTGATCTCCACCTCGATCCACAGCTCGGTGCGGCGCACGGTGAGCATGCCGCGGTCGATCCGCGGTGCCAGCGTCGCGGTGGGGCGGTCGGGGCACCTGTTG
>NZ_JAGXKC010000443.1:0-266 GCF_019091045.1 Stenotrophomonas sp. GbtcB23
CGTTGGCCTGAGCATGCTCAGGCCTGGCCGCGAACGCTTCGAGCGGTTCCCAGACCTCGACCAGCATTCCGTGGGGCAGTTCTGGTCGCTGGCGTATGCGGGCAGGGCCTTGTGGATCGGCACCAACCGCCATGCCATCTGCCGGCGGGAAGAGGACGGGACGCTGGCCCGCTACCAGGCCAACGCGCCCGATCCGGCAGCGCTTCCCGACGACACCATCTACAGCCTACTGTCCGGTCCTGCAGGCCATGTCTGGGTGGGTACCG
>NZ_JAGXKC010000444.1:0-266 GCF_019091045.1 Stenotrophomonas sp. GbtcB23
TCGATCGGGTTCGTCCCGAACGGCACAAAAATCAGGTAATATCGCCAAGATAGGTGTTTTCCGCCCGCGACTGGGCATAGGCTGCCGGCTCGATGTCGGCAACGATCAGCGCCTCGCCGGCCGCGGGAGCCTCGGCAAGAAGCTTGCCGTCGGGGGCGGTGATGCGCGACAGGCCGGCATAGGCGAAGAGGTCGTCAAAGCCGCAGTGGTTGATATAGGCGACGGAGACCTGGTTCTCGAAGGCACGGACCCGGATCATGTGTTCG
>NZ_JAGXKC010000445.1:0-266 GCF_019091045.1 Stenotrophomonas sp. GbtcB23
GAGGCTTTGTTGGCTTCTCATAACCCTCCTTCTGTTTGATTTGGTACTCATCTGCGCCACCGCGCTCCACGATGATTTCTGACATGATCGAATAGACGGAATCGGTGAACCGGCCCACATTGTAGTTTTCGTAAAAGTCGGCGATCTGATTTAGTCCTGCGATAGACAGAAATAGGATAGTCAACCACACAAAGGCACGCTGTCCGCTAGGGCGCCTAAGAACTTCCGCGGCCTTCGGAGAGATCAATTTGATCTTTCGGAGAGCT
>NZ_JAGXKC010000446.1:0-266 GCF_019091045.1 Stenotrophomonas sp. GbtcB23
CGGCCGTGGCGGCGCGAAACTACCGCTAAGACCACACCGGCGACACGCCGCCCTGGCGGCCGGTCTCCGTCTAAGACGATGGCCGCAAGGACTATGTCGAATTTCCGCGCGGCAACGTACAGGGGGAATTCCCGCCGCTCTTCGACATCGGTCCGGAAGGCGAGGCGCAGATCGCCAATACCCGTATTGATCGGAACATCCTGATCGTTGTTCGCCTCTTCGGGGCGGCGGAATTGCGCCTGGGAGGCGGCATGCATCAGCAGACT
>NZ_JAGXKC010000447.1:0-266 GCF_019091045.1 Stenotrophomonas sp. GbtcB23
TCCGAGATGGCTACGGTGAGGTCTGACCGTTGCGCGTCGTCGAGTTCGTGAGGCAAGGCCACTTCGAACTCGCGGGCCACGGTGCTGTTCTTGCGATTCTCAGCGAGCTCGGCAGCCGGCCAGAGCTCACTGGGAATGAATGCCCAGGCAGGCGCCCCCTCGGGAGCCAAGCAGATGGACTCCACTACTCCGCCTCGGTGACGGTAGTCGTGGCGCCTGCCGGTGAGATGGTCGGCGAGCACAAGGCCTGCGTGGTAGGCGGGTGC
>NZ_JAGXKC010000448.1:0-265 GCF_019091045.1 Stenotrophomonas sp. GbtcB23
TGCTCGCAACCCTCCTGCGCTTCGTCGCGAGGAGCCTCTGATGGACGGACCGGTCTTCGTCATCGCTCATATGCTTGCCGGAGGGCACGTGCTCGTCAGCATGATGATGCTTTATCAAGACCGTCTTTATGCGCTTCTCAATGTCTTCGCGCTGCATTCACTGGTGCTGACGCTATCGGTCGCCTGGCAGGCCTTTATTCAGGACGCACCGCATCTTTACGTGACGGCGGCGATCGCACTCATCTTCAAGGCCGTCATCATTCCG
>NZ_JAGXKC010000449.1:0-265 GCF_019091045.1 Stenotrophomonas sp. GbtcB23
CCCGATGGACGACACCGACCTGAAGCAGTGGGGCATCGTCACCTGCTTCGTCGCCGCGGCGGAAGACGCCTGATGAACTGACGGGGCGGCTTCGGTCGCCCCTTTCGTTTCTTCTCAATCACGAAAGGGCACCACGATGGGCCTCAATCGCAAAATTCCGGCGCGCGATGCCGGTTATCAGAACGTGCAGTTCATCCGCAAGACGATCACCTTCGCCGATATGGCCAAGCTCGTACAGCTTGGCACCGTGCCGGCAGGTGGGGTG
>NZ_JAGXKC010000045.1:0-25068 GCF_019091045.1 Stenotrophomonas sp. GbtcB23
AGCGATCAACAGCGGCTTGTTTGAACGTCCGGAAGATCTGCCGATTGCGCCTGCATCGGTGGACGCCGCGCATCCGTCGGATCCGCTGGGGACTGGCTGGCACACTGACAGCTATACCAATGCCGCGGACATGGCACCGATCGGACAGCGATATCCGGACGCGACAGGTCGATTTGCAGACGAAGACCGCGAGATCAAAGCTTTCGACGCAATGTTGAACAGCTACAGCGAAGAGAAGGCCACGGCTGACGGCGACATACCGCCGCCACCGCCTCCCCCCATGCCGGCGCCTGAAACGAGCAGCACCACCGTGTCGCCCTTGTCGCCGTCATCGCCGCTTAGCCACGCCAAGGCGCTGTTCATCGCCCCGACGAAGGAAGACGTGATGGCGGAACTACGTCAAGCACTTTCACAACGCCAGGCGCGCCAGGCGAGCGTGGAAAGCACCGCCTCTAGCGCCGCCAGCCCATCCCCTTCTAGCGCCACCAGCCCTTCCCCGTTGCGGGTCGCTGCAGGCTTGGTCAAGGGCTTCGAGCTGATGACGGACAAGCACAAGGAATCGCTGTCCGGCTACAGCTCCGATTCTGGCCGCGGCAGCCATCTGCTTGATGCAGGCGCGGACTCCGACCACGGCTGGAGCGATTCCGAAGCATGACGATGCGGTTCGCCCCGAGGGTGATCCCGGGGCGGTTGGGGCTCAGTTGGCCTGGCGCTCCAGCGCCTTGAGCAGCTGTGCCGGCGGCACGTAGCCGCCCAGCTGGGTACCGTCGGCGGCGAACACCGCCGGGGTGCCGCTGACGCCCACCTGCTGGCCCAGGTTGTACTGCATCGCCACCGGGCTGGTGCAGTTCTTTGGCGCCACCGGCTGGCCCTGCTTGGCGCTGGTCAGCGCCTTGCGGCGGTCGCTCGCGCACCAGACCGAGATCATGTCGGTGAAGTCCTTGCTGCCCGGGCCCATGCGTGGGAACGCCACGTACTCCACGGTGATACCCATGCGGTTCAGCTCGGGAAGGTCCTGGTGCAGTTTGCGGCAGTACCCGCACTCGATGTCGGTGAACACGGTGAGCGTGTGCTTGGGATTGGCCGCAGCGAACACGATGCGGTCACCGCGCGGCACCTTGTCCAGCAGCTGCTTGCGGTAGGCCAGCAGGCCGGCGCTGCTGGCCGGGGCGCGGTTCTGGATGTCGTACGGCTGGGACTGCATCAGGTAGCGGCCGTCGTCGGACACGTACAGCACCTGCCCGCCCACCAGCACCTCGCGGAAGCCCGGGAACGGGGCCGCGCCGATGTAGTCGGGCTTGAACTTCGGGTCCAGACCGGCCAGCGCGCTGCGCACGGTCTGGTCGGCGTTGGCATTGGCCGGCGCGGCGCTGCTGGCCGGCTGGGCGCCCGGCTTGGCGGCCGGCGGCGCCGGCTGGGCGCAGGCGGTCAGGCTGAGCGCACCGCACAGCGCCACGGTAAGGACTCGAAGCATCTGCAGTTCCACGGTAAAAGGTGCCCGATTCTCGCACAGCCGCTCCCGCGGCGACGTCACGGCGGGCGCCTTCGGCCCGCCTGCGGGTGCGGCGAGGGAATCGTGAAAGCGCTCGCCCATCAGTGCGTGCACGCTCGCTGCCCCTCCGTCCGCCCTGCCCCTTTCCCGTGCATTCCCTTTCATCGATCACGCTTACGTTCAAGGCCCATGTCCTGCGCCGCACCTCCGCCCGCGTGGCGCTGGCGGCCGGCTCCCACGACGGCGGGCGATTCCATCGCGCCATGAACAGCATCCAGAACAGCGAAGACCGGCTGTCCGGGCGTTTCTGGAGCGGCGCGCTCAGCGCGCCGAAGCTGGTGGACCGCGCCGCCCACCTGGCCCGGCTGCGCGAGCAGCTCATTCCCTCTCACCACGTCGCCGATCGCATCGAGCGGCTGGAGCAGGTGCTGAACCGCTGTGGCGACCGTCGGCCGCGCTGGGTGTCCAACACCGGGCCACGCGCGCAGGCCATGCAGGCACTGGTCGCACCCGATGCGGTGCTCGGTCGCGCGCGCGCTGCACTGGCCACGCTGTTCTGGCAGGGTGAGCTGACCACGCTTCCTGACTTCAAAGCCGCTTACCTGCGTGCCAACCCACCGGACATCAATGACCCGGACCGTGCGGCCGACCTGCACCGGGCCGCCATGGAAGAGCTGTACGCACAGGCGCCAGCGGTGGAACACGACGATCAGAAAGCGCTGCTGTTTTCTTTCGGGGCCCGCGTGGCGCCTCAGCACCGTCCTTCGGTTGTGTCGCTGTCGCCCAGCCGCGCTTCACGCAACGACGCGGTGAACCGGTGGCGGAACACCGCGATGCTGGCCGATGCGTCGGCGGGTTCGGACAGCGACGAGGTGTCCGACGACGGCAGCTGCAGCACCGCCTCCACCGCCTGGGTGGCGATCGGCGAGCCCCGGGAAAGCTACGCCTGAGCGGCAGTGCCGTGCGCCACTACCCTCTGGGATGGTGGCGCGCGTGCAGCTTCTGCAGGTGCTCGCGTGCCACCAGCGTGTAGATCTGGGTGGTGGACAGCGAACTGTGGCCCAGCAGCATCTGCAGCGCGCGCAGGTCGGCGCCACGGTTGAGCAGGTGGGTGGCGAAGCTGTGGCGCAGCCCATGTGGGCTGATCCGCACCGGGTCGATCCCGGCCAGCGCGGCGTACTTCTTCACCAGTGACCAGAACTGCTGGCGGCTCAGCGGTTGCAGCGACGGTTCCAGGAACAGCGGCACCTCGCCGTCGCGCGCCGGCACGGTGCGCGTGCCGACCAGCTGCGGCCGTGCTTCGCGCAGGTAGCGCTCCAGCCAGTGCTGGGATTCCTCGCCCAGCGGCACCAGCCGTTCCTTGCTGCCCTTGCCGGTCACCCGCAGCACGCCCTGGCGCAGGTTCACCGCGTTGGCCGGCAGCTCCACCAGCTCACTTACGCGCAGGCCGGCGGCGTACATCAGCTCGAGCATGGCGCGGTCGCGCAGGCCCAGTGGCTGTTCCACCTCGGGTGCGGCGAGCAGCGCATCGATCTGGCTCTCGGCCAGCGCCTTGGGCAGCAATCGTGGCAACCGGGGTGGATCAAGCAGCGCGCTGGGGTCTTCGCTGCGCTGTCCGCGCCGCACTGCATCGGCGAAGAACGCGCGCAGCGCCGACAGCAGCCGCGCGTTGCTGCGCGGCGACCAGCCGTGGCGCGCGCGCCAGGCCAGGTAGTCGAACAGGCCGGCGCGGTCGATCCCGGCCAGCCCGTTGCCGGCGCCGTCGCGCCAGCGGGCCAGCCCTTCCAGGTCGCGCCGGTAGCTGTCCAGGCTGGCCCGGGCCAGGCCCTGCTCGGCCCAGACCGCGTCGAGGAAACGCTGGATGTGCGCGTTGTCGTCAGCGCGCAGTTCGGGCAGGTGCTGCACCAGCTGGCGGCGCGCGGCGGGGGTGGCGGTGTCGGACATGTCCACAGAATACGGAGACGGGACCGCGCCGGCCATCCACAGCGGATGCCGGCGCGGGTATGCTCGGCGCATGAGCGCACCTACCGCTGTCGCCACGGATACCTCCCGCCCCGCATCGCTGCTGGTGTGGCGGCTGCTGTCGCTGCTGTACGACTTCTTCCCGGCGCTGGCGCTGTGGATGCTGGTCGGCGCGCTGTTCACCGCCGGCTACGCGGCCGGCCACGCCGCGCGCGACAACATCGCGCCGTTCAGTGCGCTGCAGTGGCTGCTGTGGGGGTGCTGCTGGGGGGTGACCGGGCTGTACGCCACGCTCAGCTGGCGGCGCGGCGGCCAGACGTTGGGCATGCGGCCGTGGCGGTTGCAGGTGGTGAGGGCCGATGGGGGTGCGCCTACGCTGGGGCAGTTGTGGGTGCGTTATGCGGTAGGAACCGTGTCGGTGCTGCTGGCCGGGTTTGGGCTGTGGTGGGCGTTGGTGGATCGGCAACGGCTGACGTGGCACGACCGGGCAAGCGGCACCCGGTTGTTGCGATTGCCGAAGCGATAAGAACGCGGCGCAGACCGCCTGGGCCGACCAACGGTCGGCGCTACCGGGCAGGTCAACGTTCGTTGGGGGTTCGCAGGGGCTCGTGTTGCATTGGCGCCATGCATCCGGAGCCGATGGTGAACCATCGAAATGCAACCGGCGCCCAGGGTTGATTGATCCCGATCCCAATGGGCCCGTATGAATTCGTAGCCCCGGCCGTTGGCCGGAAACCGCGCGCAGCGCGGCTCAAGCGTCCAACACCGATCCAACGCCGGTTGCGACCACCCCACCGACGTTCAGACCCAACCGAAGCCGCCCGTTACCCCATCACCCCGACTTGCGCCGGAACAGCATGCCCGATACCACCAGCATCACGATCGGCGGCAGTGCGTAGGCGATGCGGTAATCGAACTTCAGCGCGCCGGCCATGCGCCCGAAGAACAGCTGCAGCAGCCAGAAGCCCAGCGCGAACAGGATGCCCAGGAACAGGCGCTTGCCCATGCCGCCGCTGCGCAGCGAACCGAACGCGAAGGGGACGGCGGCCAGGCACAGCGCCAGCACGTTGAGCGGGTAGAACCAGCGGCTCCAGTAGATGTCCTCGTAATCGCGCGCGTCCAGCCCGTTGCGCTTGCGGTACTCGATGCTGGTGCGCAGGTCGCGCGCGGCCAGGTTGCGCGGTTTGGAGAAACCGGCGGCCAGCGCGCCCGCATCCAGCTTGGAATCCCACTTTTCGCTGTCCACGGTGGTACGGGTGGCCGAACGCTCGCCGAAGGTATCGCGGCGCACCTTGTTCAAGGTCCAGCCGTCGGCCGTGTGCTCGACCGTGCCGGCATGGGTCACCGACGCAATGTTTCCGTCCGGTGCGATCTGGTAAAGGCGCACGTCGCTGAGCACCAGCCGCGTGCCGCCACCGGGCAGCAGCTGCTCCTCGCCACTGGTCGCGGTAAGGAAGGTATCGCCTTCACGTACCCAGATGCCCGCGTACCGCGACGCAGAAAGGTTCTGCCCCGACTTCGCACTGGCCCGGATGGTGTCGGAACGGTTCTGCGCCCACGGTGCCAGCGTCTCGCCGTTCACCACCATCACCGCCGTCATCAGCGACAACGCGATCGCCACCGAGGCACTGAGCCGCTTGCGCGACAGCCCCAGCGCGCGCAGCGCGGTGAGCTCGGACGTGGCGGCCATCTGGCCCAGCCCCATCAGCGCACCGATCACCGCTGCGGTCGGGAAGAACGTGTAGGCCCGGCGCGGCACGGTGTACAGCACCGAGGCCGCCGCATGGCCGAGCGTATAGCCGCCCTTGCCCACGTCCTTGAACTCGCCGGAGAACGCCATCACCACGTCCAGGCCGACCAGCACGGCCCAGGTCAACAGCACCGTGCCGAACACCGCCCGGCCCAGGTAGAAATCAAACCGCATCGGGTGGAGCTTCATGCGGTCCTCCGCGGGCGCGAGAGCTTGCCGTCGCGCAGGTACATCCAGATGGCCAGCGCCAGCAACGGCAGGCTCAACCACCACAACCCCACTGTCGCCGGCACCTTGCCGTCCGCGATCCAACGGGTACCAATGAACATCAGGTTCATGCCGACCATGTAGGCAAGGAAGGCGAACATCATCCTGCCGTAGCGCTGCTGGCGCGGCGAACTGCGCGCCAGCGGCAGGGTCATCAACGCAAACGCCAGGGCGATCAGCGGAGGGGTGATGCGCGAGTGCAGCTGCGCCTGGGCTTCCGGCCGGGGGTCGCCGAACAACCGGCCGGTCGGCAGCAGCTCGGGGTCGTTTTCGTCGCGGGTGATGGCGCCATCGGGCAGCGCAACGTCGTTGCGGACGAAGGTCATCAGCCGGTAATCCAGCGCGCCGTTGGCCGGGCCCTCGATCTGGTGGCCGTCATTGAGCTGCAGGTAGCGCTGGCGGTCGCCCTCGAAGAACATCTTGCCGGTCGCGGCCGACATCACCTCGATACGGTCGCCGCGGCTGCGCTGGACGAAGATCCGCCCCAGCCCGCTGCCGTCGGCCGAGACCGAGGACAGGTAGACCACCCCCCCATTGGACAGCATGGTGAACTTGCCCGACTCCAGCCCGGCCATGACCAGGCTCTTGTTGGCGTCTTCAACCATCTGCTCACTGGTCCGGTCGGCCCACGGGCCCAGCCACAGCGAGCACAGGGCGATCAGCCCGACCACCGGCAGCACCAGCATCAGCACCGGCCGCAGCAGCCGCTTGGGCCCCACGCCAATGGCGGTCAGCACCGCCATTTCCGAATCCCGGTACAGCCGCGCGGTGGCCAGCAGCAGGCCCAGCATCAGCGCCAGCGGCAGGATCAACGGCATGTAGACGATGAACTGCAGGCCCAGCTGGGAGAACAGCAGGCGGGCAGGCAGGCGGCCGTCGGCGATGTTGCCGAGGATGTCCACCAGCACGCCGCCCACGCTCACTACCAGCAATACGATCAGGGTGGCCAGAAAACTCTGGACGAAATCACGCAGGAGATAGCGATCGAGCTTCGACATGGGGCGGTGGTTTAAACTCTCGGATTCGTTCGCGTGGCTGCCCAGTCTACTGACGGGACGTAAACAGTTCGCGATTGTACGTTTTTGCCAACGGAATCTGATCAATGGCCCTGGAATTCACCCTGAACCACGCTGCCCCGGCCTCGGCCGAGGTCGACTGCGTCATCGTTGGCGCCTATGCCGACCAGACCCTGAGCCCGGCGGCACAGGCCCTGGACGCCGCGTCGGGCGGCCGTCTGACCGCCCTGGTCGCCCGCGGCGATGTCAGCGGCAAGACCGGCGCCACCACCCTGCTGCATGACGTGCCCGGCGTGAAGGCCCCGCGCGTGCTGGTGGTCGGGCTGGGCGAGCCGGCCAAGTTCGGCGTGCCGCAGTACCTCAAGGCGGTGGGCGATGCCAGCCGCGCGCTGAAGACCGGGGTCATCCGCCATGCGCTGTTCACCCTGGCCGAGATCGAGGTCAAGGGCCGCGATGCCGCCTGGAACATCCGCCAGGCCGTGATCAGCGCCGACCACGCCGCTTATCGGTACACCGCCACCCTGGGCACCAAGAAGGCCGAGGCCCCGGGCCTGGCCACGTTGGCCATCGCCGGCACCGACAGCCAGGCGCTGACCCAGGGCCAGGCCATCGCCGCCGGCGTGCAGCATGCCCGCGAGCTGGGCAACCTGCCGCCGAACCTGTGCACCCCGGCCTACCTGGCCGAATCCTCAGTGGCCTTCGCCCAGGCCCATGCCGGTGCCGAAGCGGAGATCCTGGACGAGACCCAGATGGAAGCGCTCGGCATGGGTTCGCTGCTGGCCGTGGCCCGTGGCTCGGCCAACCGCCCGCGCCTGGTGGTGCTGAAGTGGAACAACGGCGGCGACGCCAAGCCGTACGTGCTGGTCGGCAAGGGCATCACCTTCGATACCGGCGGCGTGAACCTGAAGACCCAGGGCGGCATCGAAGAGATGAAGTACGACATGTGCGGTGGCGCCAATGTCATCGGCACCTTCGTCGCGGCGGTCACCGCCAAGCTGCCGCTGAACCTGGTGGTGGTGGTCCCGGCGGTGGAGAACGCCATCGACGGCAACGCTTACCGCCCGTCCGACGTGATCACCTCGATGTCGGGCAAGACCATTGAAGTGGGCAACACCGACGCCGAAGGCCGCCTGATCCTGTGCGACGCGCTGACTTACGCGCAGCGCTTCGAGCCGGCCGCACTGGTCGACGTGGCCACCCTGACCGGTGCCTGCCTGGTCGCCCTGGGCCACCAGACCGCCGGCCTGATGACCAAGCACGACGACCTGGCCAATGAGCTGCTGGCCGCCGGCGAACACGTGTTCGACCGCGCCTGGCGCCTGCCGCTGTGGGACGAATACCAGCCGATGCTGGATTCCAGCTTCGCCGACGTCTACAACATCGGCGGCCGCTGGGCCGGCGCGATCACCGCCGGCTGCTTCCTGTCGCGCTTCACCGAAGGCCAGCGCTGGGCGCACCTGGACATCGCCGGCGTGGCCAGCGACGAAGGCAAGCGCGGCATGGCCACCGGCCGCCCGGTCGGCCTGCTGACCCAGTGGCTGCTCGACCAGGTCGGCCGCGCCCATGTCGCGGGCTGATTTCTACCTGATCGCCAAGCCGCGGTTCCTGACCGAACCGCTGCGGCTGGTCTGCGAACTGGCCCGCAAGGCCAACGACGCCGGGCTGTCCACCCTGGTGCTGGCGCGCGACCAGGCCCAGGCCGAGGAACTGGACGAGCTGTTGTGGTCATTCGATGACGATGCCTACATCCCGCACCAGATCGCCGGCGAAGACGCGGACGAGGAAGAAGCGCTGGTGCTGATCGCCGCGCCGGGTACCGATGCCGCCTCGCGCCCGCTGGTGATCAACCTGCGCGACGACCCCTACCTGGGCGCCTGCGACCGGGTGCTGGAAGTGGTGCCGGCCGACCCCGAAGCCCGCGAGCCGCTGCGCGAGCGCTGGCGCCAGTACAAGGCGCTGGATTTCGACCTGAACAAGTACGACATGTAAGCCCGGCCCGGCACCCTTGATCGGTGCCGCCGGTGCCCTGATCCTTTACCGATTGCCTCCTGGTTGCCCCCGCATGACCCAACTTGCCTCCAGCTACGACCCCAAGACCTTCGAAACGGAGCTGTACGACTCCTGGGAGAAGGCCGGGCACTTCAAGCCGTCCGGCAAGGGCGAGCCGTACACCATCCTGCTGCCGCCGCCGAACGTGACCGGCACGCTGCACATGGGCCATGCCTTCCAGCAGACCCTGATGGATGCGCTGGTGCGCTACCACCGCATGCGCGGCTACGACACGTTGTGGCAGGTGGGTACCGACCACGCCGGCATCGCCACCGAAATGGTGGTGTCGCGCAACCTGGCGCTGGCCGGCAACGGCGAGAGCCGCGATTCGCTGGGCCGCGACGGGTTCATCGAAAAGGTATGGGAATGGAAGGCGCAGTCGGGCGACATCATCGAACGCCAGATGCGCCGCATGGGCACCTCGGCGGACTGGTCGCGCAGCACCTTCACCATGGACCCGCAGCCGTCCGAAGCGGTGGTCGAGGCGTTCCTGCGCTGGCATGAGCAGGGCCTGATCTACCGTGGCCAGCGCCTGGTCAACTGGGACCCGGTGCTGAAGACCGCCATTTCCGACCTGGAAGTGGAAAGCGTGGAGGAAGACGGCTCCCTGTGGTCGATCGCCTACGCGCTGGAAGACGGCGCCAGCTACGAGCATGTCGAGCGCGACGCCGACGGCAACGAGACCCTGCGCGAAACCCGCCCGTATCTCGTTGTCGCCACCACCCGCCCGGAAACCCTGCTGGGCGATACGGCGGTGATGGTGCACCCGGAAGACGAGCGCTACGCGCACCTGATCGGCCGCAGCGTCACCCTGCCGCTGACCGGGCGCAGCGTGCCGGTGATCGCCGATGACTATGTCGACCGCGCGTTCGGTACCGGCGTGGTCAAGGTCACCCCGGCGCACGACTTCAACGACTACCAGGTCGGCCTGCGCCACAACCTGCCGATGATCAACCTGTTCACCCCGGTGGCGGCGATCAACGACAACGCCCCGGAAAAGTACCGCGGGCTGGACCGCTACGAAGCGCGCAAGGTGATCCTGGCCGAACTGGAAGAACAGGGCATCCTGGTCGAGACCAAGGCGCACAAGCTGCAGGTGCCGCGCGGCGACCGCACCCAGCAGGTGATCGAGCCCTACCTGACCGACCAGTGGTTCGTGAAGATGGACGCGCTAGCCCAGCGCGGCCTGGAACTGGTCGAAAACGGGTCCATCCAGTTCGTCCCGGCCAACTGGATCAACACGTACCGCCACTGGATGGAAAACATCCAGGACTGGTGCATCAGCCGCCAGCTGTGGTGGGGCCACCGCATTCCGGCGTGGTTCGACGCGGCCGGCACCTGCTACGTGGGCCGCGATGAAGCAGACGCGCGCGCGCGCGCCGGGCTGGGGGCCGATGTGGTGCTCACCCAGGACAGCGACGTGCTGGAAACCTGGTTCTCCTCGCAGCTGTGGCCGTTCTCCACCTTGGGCTGGCCGAACGAACAGGCGATGGCCGAGCGCGGTTTCGAGCGCTACCTGCCGTCGTCGGTGCTGATCACCGGGTTCGACATCATCTTCTTCTGGGTGGCCCGCATGATCATGGCCACCGACAGCTTCACCGGCAAGATCCCGTTCAAGGACGTCTACATCACCGGCCTGATCCGCGATGCGCAGGGCCAGAAGATGTCCAAGTCCAAGGGCAACGTGCTCGACCCGCTGGACATCATCGACGGCATCTCCATCGACGACCTGGTCGCCAAGCGCACCACCGGGCTGATGAAGCCCAAGGACGCGCCGAAGATCGAGAAGCAGACCCGCAAGGATTTCCCGGACGGCATCATCGCCCACGGTGCCGATGCGCTGCGCTTCACCATCGCCGCGCTGGCCACCCACGGCCGCGACATCAAGTTCGACATGAGCCGCGCCGAGGGCTACAAGAACTTCTGCAACAAGCTGTGGAACGCCAGCCGCTTCACCCTGATGAACACCGAAGGCGCGCAGTTCAACGGCGTGCCGCAGCCACGCACCGACGCCGAGCGCTGGATCCTGGCGCGGTTGGCGGCGGTGTCGGCCGAGGCGCAGGCGCACTACGCCAACTACCGCTTCGACCTGCTCGCGCAGGCGCTGTACGAGTTCGCCTGGAACGAATTCTGCGACTGGTTCCTGGAGCTGACCAAGCCGGCGCTCAACGGCGACAACGCCGAGGACGCGGCCAGCACCCGCCACACCCTGCTGTACGTGCTGGAAGCGCTGCTGCGCCTGCTGCACCCGTTGACCCCGTTCGTGACCGAACAGCTGTGGCGCCAGGTGGCGCCGCGCCTGGGTCTGGACGGCGACACCATCTCGCTGCGCGCCTATCCCACCGCCGAGGAGTTCGCCGGCGATTACGCGCGTGCCGAGGCCGACGTGGAGTGGCTGAAGTCGATGGTCAGCGCGCTGCGCCGCGTGCGCAGCGAACTGAACGTGCCGCCGGCCAAGCAGGTGGGCCTGTTGCTGCAGGGTGGCAACGAGGACGATCGCAACCGCGTGGCCCGCTTCACCTCGTCGCTGTCGTTCCTGCTCAAGCTGGAACGCATCGAATGGCTGGGCGGCGATGCGGACACCCCGCCGGCCGCCACCGCCATCGTGGGCGAGCTGAAGCTGCTGGTGCCGCTGGAAGGCTTGGTCGACCTGGGTGCCGAACGCGCGCGCCTGGACAAGGAAATCGCGCGGGTGGAGGCGGAGAAGGAAAAGAGCGCCACCAAGCTGTCCAGGTTCACCGACAAGGTGCCGGCGGCGGTGATCGAGCAGGAGCGCGTGCGCCTGGTCGACTGGACCGCGCAGCTGGAAGGCCTGGTCGCGCAGCGCGCGAAGCTGTAACGGGATTGCGCGTGGCGACCAACGGTCGCCACCTACCGGGGTTCGCAGCCACGCAGGGCGTGGCGGGCCTTACAACGGCGGCATCGTCTGGATGTCGTCGTCGACCAGTTCGATCGCCATCACCAGCGCGTCCTCGCGCCCATCGCGCGCGGGGTAATAGCGTGGGCGCCGGCCGATCTCGTTGAAGCCTTCGCTGTGGTACAGCGCCACCGCCGGGGTGTTGGACGGGCGCACTTCCAGGAACACCCGGTGGGCGCCATGCTCGCGCGCCAGCTTCACCAGCGCGCGGAACAGCCGCCGGCCCAGGCCACGGGTCTGGCAGGCCGGATCGATGCAGACATTGAGCACGTGCGCCTCATCGGCGGCGATGCTCAGCACCCCATAGCCCACCAGCACGCCGTCGTCGTCCAGCGCCAAGGCCGGATAACCGGCGCGCAGGCAATCGACGAAGATGCCGCGCGTCCACGGGAACGGATACCCGCGCAGCTCGATTTCCATCACCGCATCCAGGTCGACCTCGCGCAGCGCGCGCAGCGTCATCGGCCGCGGCGAACTGACCGCGCTCACCCGCGGCCCCGCTTGCGCAGTGCCCTCAACTGCGGCCACAACGCGCGCTTGGCGGCGGCATTGCCGCGCAGTTCGTCCAGGTTCCAGCCGGCCATCAGCGCCTGGGTGTCCGGATCATTGGGGTTGCAGCCCGAGGCACGCAGCAGCGCGATCTGCAGCGGCGGCGGCATACGGACGGCGGGACGGCGGGCACCGGCGCGCACGGGCGCGGCAGGCGCTTCGGCAGCGGGCGCGGTGCGGCGCCGGGGGGCGGGAGCATCGTCGCTGGGCGCGTTGCCGCGCGCTGGCGGGGGTGCGTCTTCCATGCGCGACGGTGCGTCGCGCCGTGGGGCGGGCGGGAGTGCCTGGTCGGCGGCGGGTGCCGCGGCGAGTTCGATCTGCGCGTCCGGCGCCGGTTCAACATTGCCGTCCACGAACACCGTGTAGCCCATCGCCTGCAGCCAGGACTGCTGCGCCGGGGTCCACAGTGACGGGTCGGCCGGGCTGCTCACGCGCCGGGCTCGGCCGTCTTGCGGGTACGCTGCCACAGCCAGCTGACCGGCCCGGACAGCGCGTAGATCACGCCGACCGCGAACAGCACGCGCGGCAGGTCGATGACCATGATGGCAATGGCGATCGGCACCAGCGCCAGCGCCAGGAACGGCACGCGATCGGCACGCGGGCCTTTCTCGCCGCTGCCCTTGAAGCTCCAGAAGCGGATCCGGCTCACCATCAGCAGCGCTGCCACCAGGGTCACGGCCAGCGCCACGTAGCGCAGCTCATTGCCATCCCAGCCCAGCTGGCCATCGGCGAAGGCCCACACGAACGACATCATCAGTCCGGCCGCGGCCGGGCTGGCCAGGCCGATGAACCAGCGCTTGTCGACCACGCTGACCTGCGTATTGAAGCGGGCCAGGCGCAGCGCCGCGCATGCGGCATACAGGAACGCCACCGCCCAGCCGACCCGGCCCAGGACGGGGTCGTCGAATTTCAGCCACGACAGCGACCAGTGGTACATCACCAGCGCCGGGGCCATGCCGAAGCTGACCAGGTCGGCCAGCGAGTCGTACTGCACGCCGAACTCGCTGCTGGTCCCGGTCAGGCGCGCCACCCGGCCATCCAGGCCGTCCATCACCGCCGCCACGAACACGGCGATGGCGGCATTGACAAAATCGCCGTTGGCCGCCGCGATGATCGCGTAGAACCCGGCGAACAGGCCGGCGGTAGTGAACAGGTTGGGCAGCAAATAGATGCTGCGCGAGCGCGGCGGGGGTTTCATCTGATCCATGCCGCCAGTTTAGTGGCTGCGGCCCGGTTTGGGGGGAGGCTTGCCAGCACGGGGCGGGAATGCTGCAATCGCGCCTCTGTCCCCCGCTGCCCGGAGTTGCCATGCGTGCCCTGCCCCTCGTGTGCTGCCTGCTGCTGCTTGCCAGCGCTTCGGCCAGCGCCGGAACCGTCTACAAATGGAAGGACGCCAACGGCGTGACCCAGTATTCGGAGAAGCCGCCCACCGGCCAGAAGGCCGAAGAGCGCAAGATCCAGACCCGCGACCCGGCCGGCCGCACTGCGGCAGCCGAGCCCGCCGCCGCCGAATCGGCCGACTGCACCACCGCCCGCACCAACCTGTCCCTGCTCAACGGCAAGGGCGCGGTGCTGCAGGACACCAATGGCGACGGCAAGCCGGATACCCCGCTGGATGACGGCCAGCGCGAAGCGCAGAAGACCTTGGCCGAAGCCGGCATCAAGGCGTACTGCAAGCCTGCGGCCTGACCGGCCTCCCCCCCGACCAACGGTCGGGGGCTACCCGAGGCGCGGCGGAATTGCGGCGGATTGGGCACGTCGCCGGCCGGGCTGGCAGAATATTGCCTCCCAGCCGTTCAGCGAAGCCGACGATGCGCCTCTCCCAGTTCCACCTGCACACCACCAAGGAAACCCCCGGCGACGCCGAGCTGACCAGCCACCGGCTGATGCTGCGCGCGGGCATGATCCGCAAGCTCGCCTCGGGGCTGTATATCTGGTCGCCGCTGGGCCTGCGCGTGCTGCGCAAGGTCGAGCGCATCGTGCGCGAGGAAATGGAGCGTGCCGGCGCCATTGAATTCCAGGTGCCGACGATCCAGCCCAAGGACCTCTGGGAGGCCACCGGGCGCTGGGAAAAGTTCGGCCCGCAGCTGCTCAAGATCAAGGACCGAAAGGAGCAGGTGTTCTGCTACAGCCCCACCGCTGAAGAGGCCGCCGCCGATTTCGCGCGCCAGGAACTGAACAGCTACAAGCAGCTGCCGGTGAATTTCTTCCAGATCCAGACCAAGTTCCGCGACGAGATCCGCCCGCGCTTCGGCGTGATGCGCGCGCGCGAGTTCCTGATGAAGGATGCCTATTCCTTCCACCTGGACGACGCCTGCCTGGTACGCGAATACGAGAACATGAAGGCGGCGTACGCCCGCGTGTTCACCCGCCTGGGCCTGGACTTCCGCATGGTGCAGGCCGATTCCGGCGCGATCGGCGGCGACGCCTCGCAGGAATTCCACGTCATCGCTGATTCCGGCGAAGACGCGCTGGTGTTCTCCACCGGCTCCGATTACGCGGCCAACATGGAAGCCGCCGTCGCCGCTGCCCCGGGCCCGCGCCCGGCCGCCATCGAAGCGCTGCGCAAGGTCGACACCCCCACCCAGAAAACCTGCGAGGCGGTCGCCGCCCTGCTCGGCCTGGGCCTGGAGCGTACCGTCAAGTCGATCGCGATCATGACCGAAGCCGGCTTCGTGCTGGCGCTGGTGCGCGGCGACCACGACATCAACGAGATCAAGCTGGGCAAGGTCCAGGGCCTGCAGGGCTACCGCATGGCCGGTGAGGCGGAAATCGCCACGCACCTCGGCAGCGAACCGGGCTTCCTGGGCCCGCTCAATCCGGCCAAGCCGATCCGCATCGTGGCCGATCGCGACGTCGCCGCGATGGCCGATTTCGTCATCGGCGCCAACGAAGCCGGTTTCCATATTGCCGGCGTCAACTGGGGCCGTGACCTGCCCGAGCCGGAAGTGGCCGACATCCGCAATGCGAAGGAAGGCGACCGTGCCGCCGATGGTGGCGAACTGCGCGTGGCACGCGGCATTGAAGTGGGCCACGTATTCCAGCTGGGCCGCCAGTATGCGCAGGCATTGAATGCCACCGTGCTGGACGAGAACGGCAAGGCCGCGGTGATGGCGATGGGCTGTTACGGCATCGGTATCTCGCGCATCGTTGCCGCGGCGATCGAACAGAACCATGACGATGCCGGCATTATCTGGCCCGACGCGATGGCGCCGTGGCAGGTGGTGGTGTGCGTGATCAACCCCAAGCAGGACGACGCCGTGGCCAGTGCCGCTGCCGAACTGCTGGCCGAGCTGCAGGCCGCCGGCCTGGATGCCGCACTGGACGACCGCGGGCTGCGCCCGGGGTCGATGTTCGCCGACATGGAACTGATCGGCGTGCCGCACCGGGTGGTGGTGTCCGAACGCGGCCTGGCCGCCGGTACGTTCGAGTACCGCGCGCGCAGTGCCAGCGAAGCGGAGAGCCTGGACCGCGACGCGCTGATGGCCAAGCTGACGAAGTGATGACAGTGCCGGGTGGGATATCCCGGCATTTTATTGTCCCGTTTCCATTGATTATTTCTGCGCGCTGTGCATCTTCGAAATGAGAATGTATGCTGTTGCCGCGCCAAGGACTGGCTCAACCCCGTCCTTCTATTTTTAGATTCCGGAGCAGTTGATGAGTATTGACCTGAGTGGTTTGTCCGCCAAAGAGCTGGGCGCCCTGATCAAGAACGCCAAGAAGCAGCAGACGATCGTCGCCAAGCGCCCGGCCATCACCAAGGTCCGCGCACAGCTGACCAAGTTGGCCAAGGCAAACGGATACACCCTGGAAGAAGTGGCGGGCGTTGCCGCTCCCACCCGCGGCCGCGCCAGCAAGGCCGCAGGCGCAGCACCGGCCAAGGCCGTGCGCAAGCTGGGCAAGGTTGCCCCGAAGTACCGTAACCCGGCCAACCCGAAAGAAACCTGGACCGGACGCGGCAAGCAGCCGCGCTGGCTGGCCGCGCACACCACCAAGGGCAAGAAGCTGGAAGATTTCCTGATCAAGAAGTAAGCGATGCGCCGATGGCGCGCGCATTGAAACGCCGGCCGGGATGGCTGGCGTTTTTTTTTGGGTTACGTGCGCAGGCCTTCGGAAACTCTCAGAAAGTCACAGATTCTTTCGCGCCGGCACCAGCAGGTTGCCGAACAATAATCCCGCCACGAGTGCCATTACCACGTTGAGCACGGTCATCAGTACGGTCTGGCCGGCACTCATGTCCTGCTGCTGCACCAACGTGAGCACGCCGCGCAGGCTGGTGCTGCCGGGCACCAGCATGATGATGCCGGGCAGGCGGATGATTGCGCCCGGGCGCTGCACCAGGCGGCCGAACAGGTTGCCTGCCGCGGTCATCACCATCGCCGACATGAAGATGCCGGCCGGCAGGCCCCACGCCTGGCCGGCAAACTTGGAGATCGCATAGCCGGCCACCGAGGCCGCGATCACCCACGGGTAATCGCGGCGGTGGGCCTTGAACAGCATCGCGAACGCGAACGCCGCGATCAGCAGCGCGCTCCATTCCACCCAGTCGGCCTGCGGGCGCGATGCGCGCACCACCGGGTCCAGCCCGATGATGCCCGACAGCGTCACCGCGATCACCGCGCCGACGGTGAGCTTGAGGATGGTGGTGATGGCGCCGGCAAAACGCGCGGTGCCCGATACCCAGTGCTGGCTGGCCAGTTCGTTGACCGCGTTGGTGAGCGACATGCCGGGCAGCATCACCACCAGCGAGGCGATGATGACGGTATTGAGGTTGAGCGCGCCCACGAACGAGGCCACCAGCGCCGCCACCGTACCGGCCAGCAGTGCCGCCAATGCCTCGCTGGCTTCGCGGCTGGCCGGGCGGCGGTCGGTGACCAGCGTCATCAGCCCGATCAGCAACCCGATCACCCCGGCGGTGGCGATATCCAGCCACGGCAGTTTCCACAGCCCCGCCACGCCGGCCGCGCCCAGGCTGTAGGACAGGATCATGCGGATCTTGCCGCGCCGGCCCGGGTCCTTGTCCAGCTGCCGCAGTGCGGTATGGCCCTGGGCGATGCTCATGGTGCCGTTGGCGACCGCTTCGGTGATCTGGTCGGCGATGCTGAGCTTGTGCAGGTCGTTTTCGCCCGGTGCCAGCCGGATCACGCGCGTGATGTCCGATGAACCGATGGCCTTGGTCGGGTCGCTGAAGCTCAGGATCAGCCCGGTCGGGTTCGACCACGGCTCGCAGTCCAGGTCCAGCCGCTGCGACAGCGCAACCACCGCCGCCTCCAGCCGCTGGGCCGTGGTGCCGTAGCTGTGCAGCCGTCCGGCGATCTCGGATACGAAGGCCACCCGCTGTGCGTAGGTGGCCGGAGGGGTGGCAATGGCGGGTGCGTCGGCAGACATGCGGCGTAGTATTACCCGATGTCGGGGCGCGCACACACTTGGCATCCACGCAGACAGGTTATGCTGCATGGAGGACGCCCCATGACGCCAGACCAGACCCCCAAACTTGAACAGGATCCACAGGACCCCGGTCTCATCCGGTTGTCCGGGCAGTGGACCTTGCGCACCGCGCTGGACGCGGCCGAAGTGCTGCGCGCGGCACCGGAAAAAGTCACCGGCATCGATGCCAGCGGCATCACCCAGCTGGATTCGGCTGGCGTGCTGCAGGTACTGCGGGTGGCCCATCGCGCCGACCTGGCCGAGGATGCACTGACCTTCCGCGAGGACCACCGCGCGCTGGTGTGCACCATCGAAGAAGTGGCTGACGACCGCCCCAAGGCCAAGCGCGACTTCGGCGTGCTGGCCGCGCTGGAGCGGCTGGGCCGCAGCGTGCATGCCACCGGCCACAACATCGTGGCGCTGGCCAGCTTCCTCGGCGAGAACCTGGTCAAGGGCGGCCGCCTGCTGCGCGAGCCGCGCCGTTTCCGACTGACCGCCACCGTGCACCACATGGAGCAGGTGGGGCTGGATGCGGTGCCGCTGGTGGCGCTGCTGTCCTACCTGGTGGGTGCGGTGATCGCGTTCCTGGGCTCGACCATCCTGCGTGACTTCGGCGCCGAGATCTACGTGGTGGAGCTGGTCAGCATCGCCTTCCTGCGCGAATTCGCGGTGCTGCTTACCGCGATCGTGCTGGCCGGCCGCACCGCCAGCGCGTTCACCGCGCAGATCGGCTCGATGAAGGCGCGCGAGGAAATCGACGCCATCCAGACCCTGGGCCTGGACCCGGTCGACCTGCTGGTGCTGCCGCGCCTGATCGCGCTGCTGATCACCCTGCCGCTGCTGACCTTCGTGGCGATGATCGCCGGCCTGGCCGGTGGCGTCACCGTGGGCGCGTTCGACCTGGATATTCCGCCGCAGATGTACCTGGCGCGGCTGCACGACACCATCGAAGTGCGGCACATGCTGGTGGGCCTGTCCAAAGCGCCGGTGTTCGCCGCCGTGATCGGCCTGATCGGCTGCCTGGAAGGGCTCAAAGTGGAAGGCACCGCGCAGTCGGTGGGTGAGCGCACCACTTCCAGCGTGGTGCAGACCATCTCGCTGGTCATCATCATCGACGCGTTCGCCGCGTTGTGGTTCATGCACATGGATTGGTGATGACGACCACAGCCGCCCCTGATGAAGACACCCGCGTGGACCTGGCCGACGCCGCCGGCCTGGCGATCCGCGTGCGCGGGCTCACCAACCGCTTCGGCAGCCAGCCCGTGCATGACGGGCTGGACCTGGACGTTCGCCGCGGCGAGATCCTGGGCGTGGTGGGCGGTTCGGGTACCGGTAAGTCGGTGCTGATGCGCAGCATCCTGGGCCTGCGCCATCCCGATGCCGGCGAGATCGAGGTGCTGGGCGTGGATGCGCGCTCGGACAACCGCGCCGACCGCCTGCACATCGAACGCAACACCGGCGTGCTGTTCCAGGATGGCGCGCTGTTCTCGTCCATGACCGTGGGCGAGAACGTGCAGGTGCCGCTGAAGGAACACCACGGCGAACTGCCCGAGCGCTGGCATTACGAACTGGCGCTGCTGAAGGTGAAGCTGGCCGGCCTGCCGGCCGACGCGATCAACAAGCTGCCCTCGCAGCTCTCCGGCGGCATGCGCAAGCGCGCCGGCCTGGCGCGCGCGCTGGCCCTGGACCCGCCGCTGCTGTTCCTGGACGAGCCCACCGCCGGGCTGGACCCGATCGGCGCGGCCGCCTTCGACCGCCTGATCAAGACCCTGCAAGAAGCACTGGGCCTGACCGTGCTGCTGATCACGCACGACCTGGACACCCTGTATGCGATCTGCGACCGGGTGGCGGTGCTGGCCGACCACAAGGTGATCGCCAACGCACCGTTGCATGAGATCGAACAACTGGAGCATCCGTGGATCCAGGAATATTTCCACGGACCGCGTGCGCGTGCTGCACGCGCTGCCAAGCAGAAGAGCGAGTAAGCCATGGAAACCAAAGCCAATTACGTACTGATCGGCGCGTTCACCCTGATCGTGGGGCTGGCATTGCTGGCCTTCGGCCTCTGGGCGGCCAAGTACTCCTCCGACCGCACCTGGACCGAGTATCGGGTGGTGTTCCGCGAGGCCGTCACCGGCCTGTCGGTGGGCAGCCCGGTGCAGTACAACGGCATCGCGGTCGGCTCAATCACCGAACTGAACCTGGTGCCGGATGACCCGCGCCAGGTGGTAGCGCGGATCCGCCTGAACTCCAACACGCCGGTCAAGACCGACACCCGCGCCAAGCTGGCCATCACCAGCCTGACCGGGCCGTCGATCATCCAGCTCAGCGGCGGCACGCCGCAGGCGCAGGCGCTGACCGCGGTGAACAAGGACCCGGCGCCGATCATCCCGACCACGCCATCGGCACTGCAGAACATCACCGACGTGGCCAACCGCATCGTCGAGCGCATGGACCAGGTGCTGAGCGACCGCAACGTGGCCAGCATCAACGCCACCCTGGCCAACCTGGAAACCATCAGCGGCGGCCTGGCCGACCGCGACCAGGGCACCCAGGCGCTGCTGCTCAGCGCGCGCGATGCCGCGCGCAGCCTGGACAGCACGCTGAAGACCACCAACGGCACCATCCAGCGCCTGGACACCAACCTGGTGCAGCAGTTGCCGCCGATCCTGGACAAGCTGGAAACCACCCTGACCAAGCTCGATTCGGCGGCCGGCAGTGCCGATTCGATCCTCGGCGAGAACCGCGCAGCCATCAACAGCTTCGCCAACGATGGCCTGGCCCAGCTCGGGCCGACGTTGACCGAGCTGCGCGGGCTGATCCGCGACCTGCGCCGGGTCAGCGACAAACTCGACAACAACCCGGCCCGCTACCTGCTGGGCCGCGACGCGCCGAAGGAGTTCGAACCCAAATGAGCCGCTTCCCTCTCCTGCCCGCCTCCCTGCCCCGCCTGCTGTTGCCGGCGGCACTGATGATCGCGCTGGGCGCCTGCTCGTCGTTGCTGGGCGGCGGCGAACGCAGCCAGGTCACCATCTACTCACCCGTGGTGAAGATCCAGCCCGACCCCTCCTGGCCGAAGGTCGACTGGGCGCTGGTGCTGGTCAAGCCGACCGCCGCGCGCGTGGTCGACAGCCCGCGCATCAACGTGCGGCCAAACCCGGGCGAGCTTGAGGTGTACAAGGGCGTGAGCTGGGCGCAGCCGGCCACCGACATGGTGGACGACGCGCTGGTGCGCGCGTTCGAGGATTCCGGCCGCATCACCGGCGTGGCGCGTGCCACCACCGGCATCCGCGCCGACTACAAGCTGGCGCTGGATGTACGCCGTTTCGAATCGGATTACCGCGGCCAGCCGACCCCGACCGCTTTCATCGAGATCAACGCCAAGCTGATCCACGTGATCGACCAGCGCGTGGTGGCCGACCGCACGTTCCGCCAGGAACAGCCGGTAGGCAGCACCGCCACCGGCGATGTGGCCCGGGCGCTCGAGCAGGGCCTCCAGGCGGTCACCACCGAACTGGTCGGGTGGACCCTCACCACCGGCCAGGCCGACAGCCACACGGCCGCAGTCATCCCGACGCGGTTGCGTTGATCCAACGGAACGTGAGGTTGATGCGTTCGGCCAAGGGCCGGGCGCTTTTTGGCAGGGCGTGCTGGTAGATGGTCTGCGTGCGCCCGCCCATCACCAGCAGGTCGCCATGACCCAGGGTGACCTCCGCCTTGCGCGCATGGTCATCGCGTCGGCGCAGCAGGAACCGGCGGGCGGCGCCGAGGCTGAGCGAGGCGATCACCGGCGTGGGTCCCAGTTCGGGTTCGTTGTCACTGTGCCAGCCCATGCCGTCGTCGTTGTCGCGGTAGCAGTTGAGCAGCACGCTGTTGAACGGCTGGCCGCAGAACTGGCCCAAGGCGTCGCGCAAGGGCACCAGCGCCGGATGCCACGTATGCGGCACGAAGTCCGTACCGGAATAGCGGTACCGCGCGGCGGGATCGCCCATCCAGCAGCTCAGCCGAGGCGAATCCACCGACCGCCCGAACATGCGGATCCTGTGCACGTCCCACGGCACCTCGCCGCGCAGCTGGCGCTGCAGGGCGTCCGCCTCGGCGGCGGCCAACCAGTGGCGGTGCCAGTGCACCGAAGCATCGGGAAGATGGAGGTCCATGCGGGAACGCTAGCATGCCACTGCGTGCCAACGGGCTGCAGGACCGCCTGGGCCGGCCAACGGTCGGCGCTACCCGGTGTGTGCGCCCGGCCGGTACGCGTCACCGGGTATCTGCGCTGGGCGGGTACGCGTCACCTCCACGTGGAGTCCTCTACAATCTGCGGCCTGAGGCGCGTTTTTCCCGTCGCGCCACCACCCGCCGCATTGTCACAAGGTTCCTGCATGAGAAGTCACGACAGCAGCAAGCGCGTCCTGGTCACCGGTGGCGCCGGATTCCTCGGCTCGCACCTGATCGAACGCCTGCTGGAGCAGGGCCATGAGGTGGTGTGCGCGGACAACCTGTTCACCGGCACCAAGCGCAACATCGCGCACCTGTTGGGCAACCCGCACTTCGAGTTCCTGCGCCACGATGTGACCTTCCCGTTGTACATCGAGGTGGACGAGATCTGGAACCTGGCCTGCCCCGCGTCGCCGGTGCATTACAGCCACGACCCGGTGCAGACCACCAAGACCTCGGTGCATGGCGCGATCAACCTGCTGGGGCTGGCCAAGCGGCTGGACTGCCGGATCTTCCAGGCCTCCACCAGCGAGGTATACGGCGATCCCAGCGTGCACCCGCAGCGCGAGGAATACTGGGGCAACGTCAACCCGATCGGCCCGCGCTCGTGCTACGACGAGGGCAAGCGCTGCGCCGAGACGCTGTTCTTCGATTACCACCGCCAGCATGGCCTGGACATCAAGGTGGCGCGCATCTTCAACACCTATGGCCCGCGCATGCACCCCAATGATGGGCGCGTGGTGTCCAACTTCATCGTGCAGGCGTTGCGCGGCGAGAACATCACCATTTACGGAGAGGGCCAGCAGACGCGCTCGTTCTGCTACGTGGATGACCTGATAGAGGGCTTCATGCGCTTGATGGCCACGGACAAGGATTTCACCGGGCCGTGCAACTTGGGCAATCCGGCAGAGATGACCATCCGCGAGCTGGCCGAGACGGTGATCGCGCTGACCAATTCCGGGTCAAAGCTGGTGTTCAAGCCGCTGCCGCAGGACGACCCGATGCAGCGCCAGCCGGATATCACGCTGGCCAAGAGCCGGCTTGGTGGGTGGGAGCCGCAGGTGAAGCTGGAAGAAGGGTTGCGTCGGACGATTGCCTATTTTGACACCCTGCTGAGCGAATCCCGGTAATGCCGACTTTTGGATGGCGCATTGGCGCGGTAGAGCCGTCTGTTAGACGGCAGCCTTTAGCCTGGTAGAGCCGTCTGTTAGACGGCTGCCTTTAGCCTGGTAGAGCCGTCTGTTAGACGGCAGCCTTTAGCCTGGTAGGGCCGTCTGTTAGACGGCTGCCTTTAGCCTGGTAGAGCCGTCTGTTAGACGGCTGCTTTTAGCCCGGTAGAGCCGTCTGTTAGACGGCTGCCTTTAGCCTGGTAGAGCCGTCTGTTAGACGGCAGCCTTCTGCGCGAAGAGCAGCGGACTAACAGTCCGCTCTACCCGTCCGCTCTACCCGTCCGCTCTACCCGTCCGCTCTACCCGTCCGTGATACCCGTCCGTGATACCCGTCCGTGATACCCGTCCGCGATACCCGTCCGCTCTGCCCCCCGTCCGCTCTACAACAGCGTTGATTCTTCAGCCGTAGGCGTTACCGACACTGGTAGGTGACGTCCTGGCGGCTGTGGCGGAACGGGTCGGTCAGGTCGTCGGAGTATTTACCCAGCAGCAGCCGCTGCTTTGGCAGGAAGTGCTGGCGGTAGAAGCGGCTCATGCCGGCCACGCGCCGGCCCTTGTCGGTCAGCAACACGCAGCCGTTCTCGATGTGGATCGTGCCCGAGCTTTCCTGTTCAGTCAGCCGCACGTCCACCAGCCGGTGTTCCACCATGTATTCCTTGGTGAACACGTCCTGGAAGGCATCCTGGCGGATGCCGCCGCCGCGCTGGTCCAGCTTTTCAAGGATGTAGAACGACAGCGAACGGTCGATCACGGTCGGCACGGAAATCGCGAAGGAATAGCCGCCCAGCAGCCACACCGCGACCAGCAATACTTTTTCGGTCACGGTGAAGCGCCGCAGCGCGGGTAGCAGCAGCAACAGGCCGGCCAGCACCGCGGCCAGCAGCGCATCCCCAATGGCCGCGTAGAACACCACGTCCACGCTGAAGAAGCGCACGTGCAGGAAGTGGATGCCCAGCAGCAGCACCACGTAGACGACGGTCAGCAGCAGCGCGTTGAGCAGGGTTTTCATGGCTTGAATACCAGCAGGCGGTTGCCCAGGAACGAAAGGATGAACTGGAGGATGCTGATCAGCACGAAGCCAACGCGGTAATCGAACTTCAGCAGGTCCGACCACAGCGCCATCAGCCCGCCGTTGAGCAATGCAATGGCGGCATACAGCAGCACGAACCGCCACAGCTGGCCGCTGGCGCGGGCCTGGGTGGCGGCGAACACGAAGTAGCGGTTGCCCAGAAAGGACGACACGATGGCCACCGCCGCCGCCAGCAGGTTGGCCACGCCTTTGGAAGGCACATGGACCACCTCCACCAGCAGGCTCAGCACCGCGAAGTGCACGCCGGTCGCCACCAAACCATTGATGACGTAACGCAGCAGCTGGCGAAACTCAGCGTGGCGCGACATCGGCGGTTACTTCGGTGACACCGGCCAGGTATTCGCGGTACGCGCCCGGTTTCTGGATGGTGCCGCGCACGATGCCACTTAGCATCAGCGTCATAAGCGTGAGCGTACCGGTCTGCAGGAACACCAGGAACAGCACGCCCAGCGCCATCGAGAACCAGCCCGGCGTGGCGTAACCGGCCAGCTTGAGCAGGGTGGCTACCACGGCCAGCACGATCGACGCCGAAGAGACCAGCACGCACATCAGGCCCACGCGGACCAGCACGTCCTCGGCGAACACCATCAGCGCGCGGAACCCATGCAGGGTCAGGCCCACGAAGTTCATCTTGCTCTGCCCGGCGTAGCGCGGCCCACGGTCGATCGGGCACACCGCCAGGCGCAGCTTGCTGGCGATCAGCCCCGCGGCCACATGGGTCCAGACCTCGTGCATCGCGTTGAGCCGGTGCAGCGCACCGACCTTGATCGCCATGAAGTTGCCGAAGCTGATGGTGCGCCCGGTCAGCAGCTGGAAGATGAACTTGTAGACCACGTAGAACGCGCGGAAGCGCAGGGTTTCCACCCGGCTCCTGCGCCGCGCCACGGCTACGTCCACGCTTTCGTCGCGCAACGCCTCGAGCAGGGTGGCGATGGTTTCGGGCAGGTCTTCGCCGTCGGAATCCATCACGACCACCCGCTGGGCGTCCGGCAGGTTCTCTTCGACATAGCCCAGCCCGATCGCGATCGCCTTCTGGTGGCCGACATTGCGGCGCAGCCTCAGCACCACCCCGCTGACCCCGGAGCTGGACAGCTGGAAGGGCTGCACCGGTTCGCGGATCGAGCCGGCCTCCACCACCACCACGAACACGCGGCCGCCGTACAGG
>NZ_JAGXKC010000450.1:0-265 GCF_019091045.1 Stenotrophomonas sp. GbtcB23
GAGCCGGGGGGATTGGTTGCGAGGCAGTAGACCGAGAGCGGGCGCTTGCCACTGACGAAACGGGCCGCGTCGAAGGTGTGGATCGCCATGCCGAGCAGCAGGACGTTGTCCACCCGCTCGCGGAAGCCGCCGAAATGCGGGGCCAGGAAGAAACCGCAATGGACGCCGGTCAGCGCGCCGATCACACCGCTCTCGACAAGGCGGCGCATGCGGCGGACGCCGGAAATGAACCGGCGGTTCTGCACCACGGCGTGTATCCGCCCGG
>NZ_JAGXKC010000451.1:0-265 GCF_019091045.1 Stenotrophomonas sp. GbtcB23
GACAGCCAGATTCTCGTGCGCCGCTTGACGGCGCGTGGGATCGGCGTTCTGATAACCGATCACAGCGTCCGCGAGACGCTCGGCCTCATCGACCGGGCCTATATCATTCATGCGGGCGAGGTGCTCGCGCACGGGCGGGCGGACGATATCGTCAACAACCCGGACGTCCGACGTTTGTACCTGGGCGACAAGTTCAGCCTTTAGGCGCAAAGAAGTTCACCTTCTCCGCACTGCGACGCTTGACCAAATCTTTTAAAAAAGCAAT
>NZ_JAGXKC010000452.1:0-264 GCF_019091045.1 Stenotrophomonas sp. GbtcB23
GCCGACCACCTTTTCCATACACCAGAAGGCAGCGATCGGCCTCAATGTCCAGGGCGGGCGTTTGGGAAATGTCGACGCCCTTCTCTTCGAGTAGAGCGATGCCTCGATCGGTGACGGGCTGAGGGTACCAAAGCCGCACATCCGCCCCTAGCACCCTGGCTGCGAGCGAGATTGTTCTGGCAGCTCCGCCCGGCAGCCATATGCCCTTTGAGCCGCGGTTCACTGCAAGAGTGGCAACTTCCGAAGACGACGGCTGGCGATCTG
>NZ_JAGXKC010000453.1:0-264 GCF_019091045.1 Stenotrophomonas sp. GbtcB23
GGCTGCATGCCGGAGCGGGTGCGACGAAACAGCAGAAAACCGGCCGTCTCCTGAAGGTCGGCGATCGTACGGCTGACCGCGGGCTGCGACACCTGAAGATACTCGGCGGCGCGCGTCACATTGCCGAAATGCATGATCGCCTGGAAGACTTCGACCTGACGGAAGGTAAGCGTCTGTCTCATCGTTTCTCTATCCGTTTCCCGGCTTTTCGTGTGTCCGCCGGATCTCGCGCTCCATCTTGGTGCGACGCTCATATCACAAAGT
>NZ_JAGXKC010000454.1:0-264 GCF_019091045.1 Stenotrophomonas sp. GbtcB23
TTTCCCGATGCGAACATCGCCTCGAAAGTTACATCTGTAGCGCTATTGGCCCGGCGGCAACGACGATTGTAAGACGCGCGGGTTTTGATCGGCCTTTCACAAGGAAAGGCCGATCAATGAACACTTTAGAGATTTCCGAAAATAGCCGGGGCTTGATCCCGAGCGTCGGCATGGCGGAATTGAACGCGACGCCTCACGAAATCTTCCGCCGTTACCGCCCTCTTGTGCCGGTCCTGCGTCGTGAGGACGGAGCCTATCTGGTGC
>NZ_JAGXKC010000455.1:0-264 GCF_019091045.1 Stenotrophomonas sp. GbtcB23
TCACGCCCATATAATAACTACTCGAGTCTCACTCTAAACAGATGCTCCCGGAGTACACTTTCTCTCACAATCCGAATTTCCCTCGCTACGAGTTTGTCTGAAGAATGCCCAATGCGCCGGTGGCCACGCCCATCACCGCGCCGCTCTCGGCGTACAGCACTTCGGCGGCGGCCAAGCCGGGGGGGGTCGTCACTTCCAGCGCTTCGGCCTGGTGCGCCAGCCAGCGGGTGACCCCGCCCAGGCTGATGCTGTAGGTGCCCTCGG
>NZ_JAGXKC010000456.1:0-264 GCF_019091045.1 Stenotrophomonas sp. GbtcB23
GCTGCTCCTGACCGTTATCGTCATGCCCGAAATGGTCGTGATCGAGCTCGCCCGCCGCGCCACCGTACTGGACCCGGACCTGAAGGTGATGTTCACCTCCTGCTTTGCGGCCGTTGCGCTCAACTCTGATTCCAGGGCGCCGAAGGATGCCAAAGTGCTTTCCAAGCCCTTCCACCTGCGCGACCTGGTGGACGAAGTGAACAAGCTGCTCGCGGCTTGAAGCCGGAAAGCCCGGAAACGCAAGGCCTTCAAAAAACCTTCGTA
>NZ_JAGXKC010000457.1:0-263 GCF_019091045.1 Stenotrophomonas sp. GbtcB23
TCGGGGTTGGCCGCCAGCTCTTCCACTGTCGGGATGTTGGCTGCGGAACCGGCGGACTTCTGTGGCCCATCGGACTGGCCGCAGGCAGTCAACACGGCAACCAGCAAGAATGGGATGATCTTCTTCATGGCGTCAGTTCCTCCGGGTGATCGGGATTACGGCCTCGTATGGGCCTGGGGGTTTCCGGCTGATCGATGGCCTGTGCGCGCTCAATAAACCGCGCCAACTCGACAGACGCATCTCCGTCCGGCCGCAACAAAAAG
>NZ_JAGXKC010000458.1:0-263 GCF_019091045.1 Stenotrophomonas sp. GbtcB23
TTCACCGAATTCAAGACCATGCAGCACCTGAACGGAGTTCCAGATTGGGCGTTGCTTTCACCAAGGAGGATAGTGCCGAAACAGCCTCGGAAACCCTGCTGCCCGACCGCCCAATTTCGCCCCACCCGAACCTCGTCACCGAGGGCGGATTGCGGGCGCTGGAATTGCAGTTGGCTCAGGCGCGCGAAGCCTATGACGCAACAGGCACGGTCGAGGATGTGAACGAGCGGCGGCGGCAGGCAGCAGGCCCGCCGCGCGACCTG
>NZ_JAGXKC010000459.1:0-263 GCF_019091045.1 Stenotrophomonas sp. GbtcB23
TGTTCGACTTTTTGCGAAGCTGTTTCCTCGCCCCAGACGCCATTCCGCTGAAAGCCAAGGGCGGTGAGCGTCGCCATCTTGAAGCGGACGAGATTGGCCATCTCCATGGCGAGCCGGGGAGGAGCATCGATGACGCCGGACAGAAGATCCGGATCCTCGATCTGCCCGTCGTTCTCGTCATCGCTCCAGCCCAGTATGTTCGCCGAAGGCCGAACCGAGAGCGACCCGCCATAGGAAATACCGGGAAAGCGGATGGCATAGCG